>CAZCVB010000245.1:0-3732 GCA_964501805.1 uncultured Desulfobacteraceae bacterium
GTATCAAACCCTTCAAGGCCCCTGGCATTCACATAGGCGCCGAAAGAATATCCCACAAGATCGACGGCGGCCTTCCCCAGTTCCTCCAGGTACGACAGGGCCGCCTTCACGTCCGCCTGCTCCCCGATCCCGTCGCCGTAAGCCCCCCCGCTCCGGCCCACGCCCCTGAAATTGAATCGCAGCGTGGTGTACCCCGCTTCGCGGTAAGCGCGCGCCACCGCGGTCACCACGGGATTGTACATGTCCCCGCCGTACAGGGGGTGGGGGTGGGTGACCACCACTCCCTTCCCGCCCGGGGCCTCGTCCATGAGTCCTTCCAGCTCCGGTCCCGTGGACCTGAAATAGACTTGTCTCTCGCTCATCCCGCCGCCTTTCTCATATGCGGTAATACCGGTCGCCTTTCCGGCCCACCCGGCCGCGGATAATGAGGCGATCGAGGTGTTTTCCCACCATCTGCGCCTCAAGATACCTCATGATCGGTTCCCTGTACGAATACTTCCGGTAGATCAGGGCCGCTTCCACAAAATCCGACATATTGCGGGGTGAGCGCAAGAACCGCAGGATCTTTTCCTCCCGCTCCCGGATCACGCCGAGAAAGGCGTCGAATCTTTCCCGGATGCCGTCCCGGATGACGCCCAGGTGGGGGGAGATGACGGTCGCCATTTCATAGCCCCTTACGGTCCGGATGCTCCGGACGAAGCGGTCGATGTCCGATTCCGGGTTCCCATACCAGGGTCCGAACGGGGTCAGGTCGATATCCGTGGTGAACATGATCTTTTGGGCGGGGAAATAGAAACAGTAATGATCGTCCGTATGGCCCGGGGCATGCACCGCCTCCATGGTAATCCCGCCGAAATCGAACCGGTGGCCCCCGCTGAAATGGTTTTGCGCCTTGAAATCCCGGAGCCCCGGCTCTTCCCGCATGGACGCGATCCAGTATTCCCGGATCTCCTCGCGCACGAAGCGCTCCGCCATGCGCCGGACGTCCCCGGTCTCCTCCCGCCGCTCCCGGGGGGCCCAGATCCGCTCCGGCGGAAAAAGCCACGAGCCCGAGCAATGATCCGGATGCCCGTGGGAAAGGATGATCCGGTCCGGCCGGAACTTTTCTTCAACCGCGGCCAGGATTCCCGCGCCGCACCCGGTCTCCACAAGGGCCGTCAGGCGGCCGGTGACCAGGACCCCGTGACAGTAGGGAAACCGTCCGTTGTTCTCGGCCGCTACCAGGAAGATATTTTTCGCCACTTCGGTCAGCATGGACATGTTTTCCGTAACGCAATAACACGGGGGTCAGTGTTTTGCCGTTCCAGCGTTGACTTATCCCATAGAATCCCCCGTGCGGTCAAGCAAAGCGCCCCGCCGTATCCGGGGACACCGGCATTCCGGATACCGCCGGCCTTTTCCGCAAAGGTTCATCCGGAAATGAAAGCCAAAACCCGGTTGACGCGGTTGATGCTTTTCTCCATACTGGATATCATCGGTTGTTGTAAACCGGGCCGGGGGAACGGGACCGTTTCCCGAACGCGGCACCACGGAGCAACAGGAAAGAGGTTGCGAAAATGAATCGACGCTACGCAAATCCCTACGTCATCGGCGTGCTCCTGGGACTGGTCCTCCTTTTCTCCTTCTATACCATGGGCCGGGGCCTGGGATCGTCGGCATCCTTTGCCAGGATCGCCGCGGCCGGTCTTCACAGGGTTGCGCCCGCGCACGCGGAAGCCAACCCGTACCTTTCCAGATACCTTCACGCCCGGCATCCCGTGCTCATGAACTGGCTCGTCTTCCTGACCCTTGGCGCCGGGCTGGGCGGTCTCTTCTCCGCCTTTATCGCCAACCGGGTCCGGGGCGAGGTGGCAAGGGGACCGTCCATCGGGGTCTCCGCCCGGTGCTGGCTCGCCCTGGGCGGCGGCGTCCTCTCCGGATTCGCCGCCCGTCTGGCAAGGGGGTGCACCAGCGGACAGGCCCTCACCGGGGCATCGGAGCTGGCCCTGGGGAGCTGGGTGTTCATGTTCTGTATCTTCGCCGGGGCTTACGCGGCCGCCTGGTTCTTCAGGAAGGAGTGGCTCTGATGGGTCCGCTGTACAAGTTCGGGTGGTTTGATTTCAACTACGGTCTGGAACTGGCCGGGCTGATCGGGTTCTTTTTCGGTTTTCTGCTGGAACGGGCCGGATTCGGCAACCCCCGGAAGCTGACGGCCATCTTCTACCTCAGGGATTTCGCGGTCCTGAAGGTCATGTTCACGGCCATCGTGGTCTGCATGCTGGGGCTCCTGTATTTCTCGGTCTTCGGCTGGATCGACCTCGGCCGGATCTACCTACTGCCCACCTATGTCTGGCCGCAGATCGCGGGCGGCTTCGTCCTGGGCGTGGGATTCGTCATGGGAGGATACTGCCCCACCACCTCTGTCGTTGCGGCGGTATCCGGAAAACTGGACGCCCTGATCTTCATCATCGGGATGATGGCCGGGTCCCTGGTATTCGCGGAGATGTTTCCCGTCCTGGAGCGGTTCCATACCGCCGGGAGCATGGGTCCCGTGCGTCTGCCCGAGGCTCTCGGGATTTCATCCGGATGGGTCGCCCTGCTGGTCTGTATCATGGCCCTTTCGGCCTATTGGTTCGTCGAAAAGGTGGAGCGGCGGTTCGGAAACGCCGAGACCCTTCCCGCGGGATCCCGACCCGCCAGGCGATGGGCGGCGGCCCTGCTGCCGGCCCTCGGGCTTATCCTGGCCGTGGTGAACCCGGACCGCGTTTTGGAGAAGAAACCGGCGGCCCGGACCGAAACCCGGCAGCCGCCCCGCCGGACCGTGGATGACCGCCGGATGCCCGAAAAAACACCGTCCCCGACATTCGAGATCGTGGAGGACGAAGGTTGCTGACCGGGCGCCCCGCCTCGATCCGGAAGCGGCGGGAAAAATTCCTTGTCCCCGGCGCAGAGTTTCGATAGGGTCACATTGCATAATAATTTACGGGTGAGGGACGCTGGATTTCAAGTGAAAAAGGAGGACTTCAGAAATGGGAGATGAAAAACGGGTAAAGGACATCATGTCCCCGATCGCCGAATACACGCTGGTGGGCAAAGAGGCCAGCCTGAAAGACGCCCTGGACCTGTTGGGCGAAAACTACCGGAAGATCCGTGCCAACGATCCCGGGGCGTATCACAAGACGCTCCTGGTGACGGGGGCATCGGGGGAAATTGTCGGGAAACTTTCCATGTATGACCTGATCCGGGGCCTGGTCCCCGAACCTGTAAAGGAACCGGCCCACTCGAGGGCCTACTACGCCCTCCTCTCCTCCCGGACCCTGGAGGTGGCCGACGAGGTGGGCGAGGTCCAGGAACGCTTCAAATGGCTCCACACATCGTTCGCAGACCTGGTGGCGCAGGAGACCCGGAAAAAGGTCGGCGACGTCATGTCCCCGGTCCACCCGCTGGTGGAAGAGACGGATACCATCAACAAGGCCGTGTACATCATGTTCAAGGAAAAGATCCGCCAGCCCCTGGTGGTCCGAAGCGGAAAGATCGTCGGGGTGGTCAATGTCATGGACGTCTTCAACGAACTCCTCGATATCGCCGTCGGGGCGGAGGGATAGGACGCCGACCTCCCGGAAAGAACCCGCCCATGCTGATCCCCGCCATCCTGCAAAGGGCCGTTGAACTCTACCCGCACAAGGAGGCCGTCGTTTCGGGTGCGTGGCGGTGCTGCACCACAACAGCCACGAATTCCTGGAGGCCTATTTT
>CAZCVB010000246.1:0-3726 GCA_964501805.1 uncultured Desulfobacteraceae bacterium
ACGCTCAGAGGCGAGGTGGAAAGCTCATCCGCAAGGGCCTTCCGGATCCGTTCCTCATGCTTCCATTTCCGTTCATGGGCGCCCTTGATCTTCTCCAGCAGCACCTCCATTTCACACGGCTTCATAAGAAAATCATAGGCGCCCAGTTTCATCCCCTCTATGGCCGTCTCCACCGTTCCATGTCCGGTCAACATCAGCACCTCCGTCAACGGCTTCAACTCCTTGATCCCTTTTAACGCGGCAATCCCCCCCATCCCCGGCATCCGGACATCCAGTATCACCACGTCGAAATTGAATTGTTTCAGTTTCTCCAATGCCGCCTCCCCGGAGTCCGCCGTCTCCACATGAAAATCCCGGGCACGGAGCCGTTCTGAAAGCGATTCCGTGAAGGCTTTTTCGTCATCCACCAAAAGCAGGCGCAACTGCATGTCTCTCCTCCCTTCGTTAAGGTCAATGGCCGTTCGCCGAAAGGACCGCCCTGGCCGTTTCGGTAATGCCTTCCGGGAATCCTACCACGCCGTACAGGATAACAAAACCCACGATCCAGGTAATGGCCAGGCAGATAACCCACAGGAAGAACCCGTATTTAACAAAGTCGAACGGCCGAATAATCCTCCTTCCCGTATCGGGATATACGCCCAGCCCATAAACGATGGCGTTATTCGGGGTTCCGACGATCAGGAAATGGGCAAAGGATGTCGCAAAAGCGGTGGCCAGGCCGATGGCCCAGGGTTCGCCGTTCACGCCGCTCATGATCCCCATGGGAATGGCGATGGGGCCCAGGAGGGCGGTCGTACCGGCGTCGGACATGAAATTGGTCATGAGTCCGGCGAACGTGCTCATGCCGATCCACAGGCCCAGACCCTGACCCAGGTCAAATTTTTCCAGCAGTCCGAGAAAAACCTGGGCAAGCCACATGGCGACCCCTGATTCCTTCAGGAGCGCTCCCAGGGTCAACGCACCGCAGTACATGAACCACGCATCCCAGGAAATCCCGCCGAGGATTTTTTTCCATTCCGAGACCCTGAAGATCACCGGAATCAGGAGGGCGAGCAGGGCCGGGCCGCCCAGGCCCAGGTCATGGCCGCCGAAAATCCACAGGATAAGGATCAAAAGCATCATGCCCAGGGTGACCTTTTCATCGTAATTCATGCTCCCCATGCGCCGGGTCTCCTCCTTTATGGCAATGAGACCGGGAGTCAGGTTCTTGGTCCTGACCTTCCTGAAGACAAAAAGCATATAAAACGCCACCGCAAGGCCCAGAAACGGCGCAAGAGGAAGACCGTACAGCATCCATCGTCCAAAACTCATGGGCACGTTGTAATCGGACCAGAAACCCATCATGATGACATTGCGGCCGCCGGCGGCGGGTGAACCCACCCCTCCCACGTTAAGGGCGAAGCACAGGGAAAAAAGGAGGAGCTTGGCAAGCTCCGGGTCGTGCCGGATGGTCCCCTCCGGGCTCTGGGCGGCCACCGCGCCCATGTAGACCGCAGCCATTACAGGGGTCATGAAGGCGGCCATGGCATGGGCCGAAATAAAGGAACCCAGGACCGACATGGAAAGGCATAAAACGAGAATCGGAATAAAATAGCCCTTTGTCCAGCCGAGTATCCACGTGGCCAGCCGCTTGTGGAGCCCCACCTCAATCACGGTCACCCCCATTGCAAGAACTCCCAGGAGGAAAAGGGGGGCGTCTCCCGCAAAGGTCTTTCCGATCATATTGCTGGGGAGCAGATGAAAAAAATAGGCCATGGCGGGCATCATCAGGCCCACAAGCCCGATGGGGAGGGCCTCCGTGGCAAAATAGATGATGGCCATGGGAATCATTGCCAGCACCAGCTTTGCCTTCCAGGCCGCTCCGGGGATGTCGGCGGCGACGTGCCATCCCATCATTTTCTTCCCAAAGCCCTGTTTCTCGACCAGTTCGATCATGCTGGCCGGTGTCGGGACCAAAAAAGCGATAATGACGAAAATGACCGCACCCACGATCAACCACAACAGTTTATTCGAAAGGAAGCCGGTTTTCGATGTTTCTTCCGCTTCCATTATTTCGTGCGTCATCGCATATCCCTCCTAACTTCGGCAGGTCTTTATCTTTTCACACAGCAACTTGAAGACGTCCGTTAACCGCAGGATCCCCACGATCTCCTTGCCTTCCACCACCAGAAGGGACTGGTGACGCCCGATCACAAAGGCATGGAGGGCCTCGCCGATGGTCCCGTCCGCAGCGATTTTTTCTCTCTCATTGGGCCGGGACATCACATCCTTCACCTTTTTTCGGGCCACGCGGTTACAGATGGCATCCATATCCTCCTGCCACAGGTTGTGTTTTTCCATCATGGACCGGATAAACGCGGGGCTGAGGCCGGAAAGGGACGCTGACCTCAGGTCTCCCATGTCATCATATTTCGGTTCAAGGCACCGGATCACATCCCACTGGCTCAGTTTCCCGACGACGATCCCGTCGTCGTCATAGACCAGCACGGCCCGGTGTCGGTACGTATGGCTCTCAAATTCCGCCTGGGCTTTTTCAAGGGCGTGGATCGCCTCTACCAGAAGATGATCCGCATGAACAGTGGCATACTTCTCCAGCGGCACCATCAGGTCCCGCACCAGCATTTTATCCATAATCGAGAACCCTCCCGTCTGTTCCCGGCCGCCGCCGAGCATGTGATTTTTTTCCCAAAGCAGGGCAAAAAAATATCGCTCCGCCAAAAGGACCTTCGGAGACCACAGCGACTCCTATCCGTCCTTTTTCCGGTCCATAATCTCCTTTGCGGTCTCAAAATCCCCCGCCTCCGCAAAGGCTGTCGCACTCATGGTATTTTCAATCTTGTTCAGGTACGCCGCCTTTATGGACTGAAGGAGCTTTTCCAGGTTAACCGGCTTCTGAAGGTAATCATACGCCCCCAGCCGACGGGCCTCCCGTTCATCCTTTTCCGAGCCGTGCCCGGTAAGAATGATCACCTGCACGGCGGGATAGGCCTTTTTGACCCGCCTGAGCACTTCCATGCCGTCAATGCCCGGCATTTTCAGATCCAGCACCATCACGTCGGGCACCTCGTCGTCCACGATCCGCAGGGCCTCTTCGCCGTTGAGGGCGACATCCGGCGACAATTCCCGCATCTTGATCCGTTCGGAAAGCGTCTTAACAAACTCTTTTTCATCATCCACCAGAAGGATCTTCATCTCTTTCATGGTCTCTCCTTTCCTTTCTTGTCCCGGCCTCTCAGGCGGATGCCGGGGAGGAACTCCAAGGCCGTTTCCGGCGCGTTGGCTTCGGCGAAACTGGCCGCCACCATCATGTCCCGGCAATAATCCAACAGGGATTTTCCACTCGCTTCAACCGCCCGCTTCCGCCGACATGCCGCCATGATTCGTGAAACGAGCGCATTCAGTTCCAGCGGCAGAAGAACTTCATCGAACGCCCCCTGTTTCATGGCTTCAATGGCAAGGCCGACCTGGCCCGGCTGGTTCAGGATGAGTACCTGGACGGCCGGGCGGATATCCCGGATCACCTTGAGAAGCCCGATCCCTTGCCACTTGAGGGAATGGAGACCCAGGAGCACGACATCAATATCGAACTTTCCGAGCAACCGTGGGACCTCGTCCCGTCCCCCCTGGAGGACCCGGCCGGCGGCGAACTCGGCACACATTGAAAGCCGTTCGCAAAGACGTGAATTTCCGGAAATAACAAGAACATTGGGTCCCATGATTCACCGT
>CAZCVB010000247.1:0-3719 GCA_964501805.1 uncultured Desulfobacteraceae bacterium
TGGATCCGCCGCCATATCCGTGCTATTTCCAATGCCGGTATTCATCCGCTTATCACTTCTCCTTTTCCCCGGTGGGGACCGCGTTTCCCGGACCCGTCCCGCCCGCTCCCGTCTCTTCCCGGACAATGGCGTCTTGGGGACAGATATCCGCGCAGATACCGCAGCCCACGCAGATCACCTCGTCGATCCGGGCCTTACCCGAGGCCTCGTCCCATACCAGGCCCGGACACCGGAAGATGCGCGTGCAGTACCGTCCGCACCCGCACGCCTCCCCCAGGCACCGATCCTCGGCCACGCGCATGCGGAAGGGGAACCCCCCTTCCCTTCCCTGGACCAGGGCGCATTTCCGGCGCAGCACCAGGACCCTGGGGCCGCTCTCCTGCATGAGGCCGTACAACGTGCGGGCCGTTTCCGCCATGCGGTAGGGGTCCGCCACGGTCACCGGCACCCCCAGCGACCGGCACAGGCCCTCGATATCCACCGGAGCGGTCTTATCTCCCGAGGCCGTAAAACCCGTCCCGGGATGGGGCTGAAAACCGGTCATGGCGGTGGCGCTGTTGTCCAGCACCAGGAGGAGGATGTCCGCCGAGTTGAACCGGGCGTTCACCAGCGCGGGGAGGGCCGCGTGAAAAAAGGTGGAATCGCCGCAGACCGTCACCACCGGCTGGTCAAAACCGAATTTCGTGAGTTTGCCGTACCCGCAGGCAAGGCCCAGGCCGGAACCCATGGCATGGACCGACTTGACCTGGTTGAATCCCGTGGGCCAGATGCCCATGGTGTAGCATCCGATATCCCCGGACACGAAACCGTCCCGGCCGTCCCAGGCCAGGGCGGTCTTGATGGCGAAATAGGTCCCGCGGTGGGGGCATCCCGGGCAGAAACCGAACTCCCTCTGGGGCACGGCGTCCGCCACCTTTTCCGATATCTCTTTCCGGTAGGCGTCATCCGGGGCCGGCAGATCCAGGATCCGCGCCAGGGCCTCCAGGAGGTGGGCCGGGCTCAATTCACCGCAGAACGGGAGATGCCCGGAGGCCTTCCCGTAAAACCGCTTCAGCCCGATCCGTTCACCCATGTCCGCGGCAAGGGCCTTGACGCCGTCCTCCACAAAGGCGTCCACGTCCTCGGCGAAAAGAACACGATCGCAGGACAGGAGGTACCTCTCGATCAGGTCCGCCGGAAGGGGCCAGGTGGTTCCCAGTTTGAGGATCCCCACCCGCTGTTCCAGTTCCAGGATCTCCACCGCCTCCTGCGCGTAGTTCCACGCGCAGCCGGAGGAGATCACCAGGAGCTCCGGCCGGTCCGGGCCGGCGTACCGGTTGAGGGAAAAGGATTCGGACAGGGCAACGGCCGTGTCCAGCTTTTTGCGCCGCTCCCGGTGCTTCGGTACCACCGGGAAGGTGTGGAACGGGACCCGGGGATCGAAACGGGGGGCGGCGTCAAAACCGGGCAGGTCCCCGGTCCGCGTGCTGGCCCGGGTATGGGACAGCCGCGAGACGCTCCGGACCATCACCACGTTTTTGATCTCTTCGGAGAGTTCAAAGGCCCGGCGGGTCATCAGAAGGGCCTCCCGGGGCGTGGCGGGTTCCAGGAGCGGGATCTCCGCCATGCGGGCGAACCACCGGGCGTCCTCCTCGTTGGTGCTGGAGATTCCGCCGGGATCGTCGCAGGTCACCAGGACCAGGCCGCCTTTTGTTCCGGACAGGGTCAGGTTCGTGAGAAAATCGGAGGCCACGTTCACCCCGTTCTGCTTCATGCAGGCGATGGCGCGGCACCCGGTGAACGATGCGGCGGTAGCCGCCTCCAGCGCCACTTTTTCGTTGGTGGACCATTCCACGTAAACGGGCAGGTCCCGCGCCGCTTCCGCCAGGGTCTCGATGATCTCCGAGGAAGGATTCCCGGGATATCCCGCGCAGAACGCGACGCCCGCCTCCAGGGCGCCCCGGGCGATGGCCTCGTTTCCCTGGAGCAGCACGGCCGGCCGGCCGGTTTTGTGTGTGATCATGCTCATGAGCTTCTCCCCGCGTCTCCTGACGCCCGCTCTCCCCTTTCCCGCTTGTTTGCGGCCGCCTTTTTCAGGTGCCGGAGATTTTCTTCAGGCAGTTCTTCCGTCTCCAGCCGGCCTTTTGCGATCGCCGAATCCACCAGGGCCGCGCCCGCGTCCGTGCGGACGATCACCGTGTTCCACGATTCAATCCCCTCCACGGTTCCCACGGAGATGTCCGCCCGGTGCGCGGTCATGTCGCAACACAGGCCGCACCCTTTCTGCACCAGGGGCCGGATCTCCGACAGGGGGAAATCCACCCACCCGTCGTCCATAAGGACCCGGAAGACCTCAGCGGGCGGCGGCGGGATATCGTATTTTTTAAGGGTTTTTCCCGGCAGCCGGTCCCGGAGAAAACGGTTCAGTTTCCGGTAATCCAGGGCCCACGTGCAGAAAAGCCCGATCCGGACGGATACGGCCGCAAGCCTTTCCGCGCCGTCCGGGTCCGTCTTTCCCAGGCGGGCCAGGGCCTCCATCTGGCAGGGGAGGCCCACCACGCCGATCCGGGTCTCGTCGGAAGAAACAGCCCGGTTCAGGGCCGAAAGCCCGCCCGAGGCCGAGTACCGAGAGCCGGCGCAGGCCAGGACCTCCTCTTTCCGGCGCACGATCTTTCCGTCCGGCGCAAGGGCCCCGCCCGCGTCCGTCAGCACGGCGCAGTCGATGTCTCCCGCTTCCAGGGCGTGGATGAGCAGGGCCGACACCGCGCCCCCGTACTGGGCCCGGTCCCGGATATCGGGGTCAACGGCCCGGGCCATGAGCACCCGCCGGTACGGCCCGATCTCTCCCGAAGATTCAGTCTCCTCTCCCCGGCCGGGGTCGGTCTCCTCGCATTCCGCGCGGGGACATACCTGGAAACACCGGCCGCTTTCCACCCGGCACGGGTCCATGATCATCACTTTTCCGTCAAAATAGTGGTAGTAGGGGCAGATCCCCACACACGCGCCGCATCCCACGCACAGCCCGGACGCCAGGACCCGTTCATTCAGAAGCGCCTGTCCCCCTGAAACCGCCATGCCGTTCCCCTCTCGATCCTGATGCCGCGCACGCGGCGCGGCTTCCTGTTTTCAAATCCCGTTTCGCGGCCGCCCCCGGCACATTCCGTGAAAAGGCGACGGCCGCGATCAACCGACACTTCTTTTATCCCAGAGAAAAGAACCAGGTCAAGATCAAAAGAAGCGCCGGCCGGAAGCGTCAGAATCATGGCGCTGCCCGCGGCCTTTTGACGGGCGACTCCGGGATCTTTTCCTGTTTCCGACGCCGCGCTCGGCCTGCGGCGGATTCACCGGAAAAATGGAGAGGAAAAATTCGGCATATTCTTTGCGTAAATTATAGTTCACAATTCGCCTTTTCACCCTTTTCAGCAACCGTTTTACCTCACCATCAACGGGAGATCCGCCGATGCGGCGATCCAGGGAAAAAAGAACCATCCATTACGCTGTCGCAGCTTAGAATCCTGCTCAAGGTGTTGTTGCCGATGAAAAAACATACCTTGGAAAGCCTGATCGAACAGGTTCTTTGGATCCAGACCAAGAACCATCGCGCCTATCTGTCCCACAGGCGGCGACGCATGATCAATCTCAAGCACTATATGTAAATATGTAACTATCGCTGTAGGATTAGGGAATCATGTGGATGGGTTGATATGGGTGAGTGCAGGCTGTTAAGCAAACTCTACCAT
>CAZCVB010000248.1:0-3676 GCA_964501805.1 uncultured Desulfobacteraceae bacterium
ATCCGTTCCCGGTAGGTTTCTTCCATGGCCTGGACCAGACATGTCAGGATATGATTTACCGGCGTGGGGATGTCCAGTTTCTCCCCTTCACGGACGATGGCGCCGTTGATATACGAAACTTCGGTGCGCCGTTGCTTCAGGACGTCCTGGAGCATGGATGCGATATTTTCCGCCGTGTTGCGGCAGACCGTCTTTACGCGTTCCTGCGGATCGGGATAGGGGAGGCGGACACCTCCGGCATCGGCCACCCGGAGCGCCTCGTCCACCGCGGCTTCCATGACCCACCGGGTCCCGTCCAGCTCCGGGAGCCGGCCGTTTTTGAGCCGGGTGATGGCGGTAAGGGCGTTGATCCCCACGTTGATAATGAGTTTCCCCCATATCAGGTCGTTGACGTTCTCCACCATGCGGGTGGGGAATCCGGCATTGTTGAAGGCGTCGACCACCTCCGCCACCGGAACGCCCGGGGAATTCTCCGGCCCGATGATCGTCTCCCCTTCTCCCGCGTGCCGGATGTGTCCCGGCCCCAGCAGGGTGGCCCCCTGGGCGGTGACGCCTCCGATGACCCGGTCCTTTCCGAAGCGTTGCGAAAGGATTTCCAGGTTTCCGAGCCCGTTCTGAAGGGTGAGCAGGGCCGTTTCAGGTCCAAGGAAGGCGGCCAGGTCCGCCGTCGCCCGCTGTGTCTGGTACGCCTTGACGCAGATCAGCACGACGTCCGGTTTTTCATGTGCGGTTCCGGTTACCACCGGAATGCGCACCGTGTATTCCCCGCTCACCCCCTCAACCCGGATCCCCTGTAAATTGAGGCGTTCCGCACGGCCGGGATCGTGGTCGAGGAGGGTGACGCCGTGTCCGGCCTTCGCGAGCCGGGACGCAAAGAGACAGCCCATGGCACCGGGGCCTGTGATCAGAAATTTCATGTGGATTTGCCTCCGGTGAGGTTCAGACCTTTTCCGCTTCTTCTTTTTTCATGGCAAAGCTGTGTTCCGGCCCGGGGAACGTGCCCGCCGCCACTTCCTCCCTGAATTGAACCAGGGCCTCCTTGATCCTGGGGGCCAGGTTGATGTACTGCTTTACAAATTTGGGAGTAAAACGCTCGAAAAGCCCCACCAGATCGTGGTACACCAGCACCTGCCCGTCACAATCCCTGCCCGCCCCGATCCCGATGGTGGGAATCGTGAGTTCCCCCGTGATCCTGGCGGCCAGCAGGTCGGGGATGCATTCCATCACGATCATGAAGGCCCCGGCCGCTTCCAGATCCTTTGCGGACACCACCATCTCCCTCGCGCTTTCCGCGTCCTTTCCCTGGACTTTGAACCCGCTCAGTTTGGTCGCGGTCTGCGGGGTGAGCCCGATGTGGGCACAGACCGGAATCCCCGCATCCACGATGGCCTTGACCACGGGCGCCATTTCGCTCCCGCCTTCCAGCTTTACACAGTCGCACCCGGCCTCCTTGATAAAACGCCCCGCGTTCTCAATGGCCTTTTCGATGCTCACCTGGTACGACATGAACGGCATGTCCCCGATGACAAAGGCGTACGCTGTTCCCCGGGTGACGGCCTTGGCGTGATGGATCATGTCCTCCATGGTCACCGGGACCGTGGAATCGAGCCCGAGCATCACCATGCCCAGGGAATCGCCCACCAGTATGGTATCGATTTCCGCCGCGTCCACCATGCGGGCGGTCGGATAGTCGTAGGCCGTCATCATGGTGATTTTCCGGCCGTCCTTTTTCTTTTGCTGTAATCGGGAGATGGTCATCTTTTTCCGGTCCATTAATCGGGTCCTCCTGCGGCTTGTCGGTGGATAAGCGGTCCGGCCGAACGGCCGGAGATTCCAAAAAAAAAGGCCCATCGGCGCGAGCGAAAGGCCCTTGAAAAGAGGGTCCCCCGGGCAGTGTTCGCCCGGGATTCTTCTGCATCGTCCGACCGTCCCGGTCGCGGTGAAAACGCGATCCCGGCGGCCCCGCCTGATGAAATCTTCCTGCTTTCGGGTATCATAAAGAACCTGCCCGGGCTGGGTGTCTCCATGGAGATCCCCCTGCCGTTCGGACATCCGAATGAAGATTTACCGGATGCGATGCTCCTTGTCAACAAAAACCCATCCCGGTGCTTACGGGAGAAAGTCCCTCCCTGCTTTCATCGGATTGTGCTTTGGAGAGTGCCGAACCCCAATTTTAGGGTTGAATAGAGGGGTTTCCTGTGTATAATCAACATATATCTGGAAGAGGTCTTTTCCCCTAATTTCAGGAGGGTATCATGGCTCAGATCGATGCTTTTTTTAAACTCATGCACGAACAGGGCGCATCCGACCTGCACTTGGTGGCCGGGCAGCAGCCGGTCCTCAGGATCCGCGGGGACCTTGAACGGGTCAAGTACAAGGAACTGGATAACGATACCCTGAAGGCCATGCTTTACGAGATCGCGCCGGAAAACAAGGTCAAGACCTTTGAAGAGACGGGAGATGTCGATTTCGCGTATGAAATTCCCGGCCTTGCAAGGTACCGGGCAAACTTTTTTCAACAGAAGTACGGTGTGGGGGCCGTGTTCCGGGAAATCCCGTCGGAGATTATGACCTGTGAGCAGCTGGGGCTCCCGCCCGTGGTGAAACGCCTGGCCAGCCTGCCCAGGGGCCTGGTCCTGATCACGGGCCCCACGGGGAGCGGTAAATCCACGACCCTGGCCGCCATTATCCACGAGGCGAACCGGACGCGGAAAGAGCACATCCTCACCATCGAGGATCCCATCGAGTTTGTCCACAAGAGTGAAAAGGCCGTGGTCAACCACCGGGAGGTGGGGGTGCATACCAAATCCTTTTCCGCGGCCCTGCGGGGCGCCCTGCGGGAGGACCCCGATATTATTCTGGTGGGAGAGATGCGGGACCTGGAAACCATCTCCCTCGCCATCGAGGCGGCCTCCACCGGGCACCTGGTTTTCGGCACCCTCCATACCACCAGCGCGGCCAAGACCGTGGACCGGGTGATCGAGGTCTTCCCTGTGAACCAGCAGGAACAGATCCGAAACACGCTGGCCGACGGAATCCGGGCCGTGGTGGCCCAGACCCTTTTCAGGCGGCGGGACAGGAAAGGCCGGGTCGCCGCCCTTGAGATCATGATCGCCAACCCGGCGGTGAGGAACCTGATCCGCGAAGGAAAAACCTTCCAGATCCCGTCCATGCTTCAGACCGGAAAAAAATACGGGATGCAGACCCTGGATGACGCGATCATGGAGCTGCTCAAAAAGAAGATCATCGACGCGGATGACGCCTACAGCAAGGCCAACGAAAAACAGCTTTTTCTGCCCTATCTGAAAAACCCGCCGTCTGATTTCACGGAGGTATAGAACGCCCCTCCCCGATCGCTTCAGGAGAAGACCATGCGAAAACAGCAGATCGACTATATCCTGACCAGCATGCTGGAGGCCTACGACAATGTGTCGGACCTCAATATGACGGTGGACAAACCGTTTCAGGTGGAGTCCGCCGGGGAACTGAAACCGGTTCCGCTCATTCCCCCCATTGAAAAAATTACGCCTTTCCAGGCCGAGATCCTGGCCCTCAACCTGATCGACGGGGACCGGCGGCTGACCCGGAATCTTTTGACCCAAGGGTCGTGTGACGCCTCTTATCAGCTGGCGGGAAAGGCGCGGTTCCGCGTGAACATTTTTTCCCAGAAGGGATG
>CAZCVB010000249.1:0-3671 GCA_964501805.1 uncultured Desulfobacteraceae bacterium
AATTCTGATACAGGAAGGCCGGGTATCATGTCAAGATAAAAGCCCGCAGGGCATCCCCCCCCGGAATTGCTCCCACCGCCCCGGGCCGATCCATTTACCGGCATTGAAATCATCCGCGGGCCTGTGGTATGAAGGAATACTGCCTGTTGCGGGATAACAGCGTTTTGGCCCGGACACCGGGTCCGTCAGGAGGATCCCATGGGTTTCAAGGAAGGCGTCAACCGGCTGTCCATCGTCCTGGCCGTTGTGGTGATGGTCATCTTCACCACCATTATCGTGATGATCGGGTGGAACCAGGGCTTCGCTTCCTACGGGAGGATGATCACCGCCCTTGTCGCCGCCGCGGTGGTGAGCATCCTCGGCTGTCTTTTCGGTATCCGGGCCGTGGCCTACATCTTTCTGTGGGTGGTGGAAGGATTCAAAAGAAAAGATTCGGCACGAAAATGAACGGCAATGTCACATTTTGTTGTTTAATCAAGGAGTGACCGGTCGATGTCCGTTTCCATAAACCGTCGCGTACCGATACACGAGGGGCGCGTATTCAGGCTCTTTCGGGAAAATGCGACCCTGGAAAACGGGGCCGCCGTGGACCTTGATGTTATCCGTCACCCCGGTGCCGCCGCCATGGTCCCCCTGATAAACCCGGATACGGTGGTAATGATCCATCAGTATCGCCATGCCGTCGGCGGTTTCCTGTGGGAGATCCCGGCCGGCACCCTTGACCCGGGGGAAACCCCGCTCCAGTGCGCCCGGCGGGAACTGACGGAGGAAACCGGGTTTTCAGCGGCCGCCTGGCGGAAGATGGGAGAAATCATCCCGCTACCCGGCTATTCAGATGAGCGGATTCATATCTTCCTGGCAACCGATTTGGCGCCGGCGCAACAGGACCTCGACCCTGACGAAGTGCTCCAGGTCCACCGGATCCCCCTGGATGAGGCCCTCGGCATGATCCGGGACGGCCGGATCCGGGACGGCAAAACCATCTGCTCCCTGCTCATGACGGAGCGATGGTTCAAGTCCGGAGGAGCATAGCCGAAAAATGGCGTCGGTGCGAAAAATCCTGGAGCGGAACCCGGTCCGCGCATCGGCCCCGTGCCGGGTCGATTCCGGCGGCACATGGGACATAAAAGCCATGGCGCTCCCCATGGCCCCGGCCGAACCGGTTACCGTAAACATGGCCCTGACCCTGAGAACCACCGTGGACCTGTCCCCCTGGGATGACGGCTGGATCAGGATTTCCTCCGCCGGGTTCCGGAGCCGTACATTCAAAGCGGACCGGCTCTCATTCACTCCCCCCTTCGGCCTTTTCCTGGCCGCGGCCTCCTGTTTCGGATATCACGGCATGGAAATAAGGATAAGGTCCCGGTCACCGGTAAAATCCGCGCTGGGAGGGTCCAGTACGGCCCTGGTGGCCCTTGTCCGGGCGCTGTGTGGCGTGCGTGCCATGCTCGACGGGAAAAAATTCGCCAGGCCGGACATCCTCCACCTTTCCTATCACCTGGAAGACGCCGTGGCCGGCGGTAATTGCGGGCTTCAGGATCAGGCGGCCGCCGTGTACGGCGGGGTTCACCAGTGGCTCTGGCACTACGGACACAGAACAAGGTTCTATAAAAGGATCCCCCTGCTGGACCGGGCGGGAAGAAAGGAGCTTTCCGAAAGGTTCCTCCTTGCGTACACCGGTAAAAGCCATGTTTCGGTCCGGACCAACCGGAAATGGGTCAGGGAGTTTCTCTCCGGGCAGGGCCGGAAGGAATGGCTTCAGTCAAACCGGATCGTGCACCGCCTGGGAGACGCCATCCTCAAGCGGGACTGGGAATCCGCGGCCGCCCGTCTCCGGGAAGAAACGGATCTGCGCAGGCGCCTCACTCCCGAGGCGTTCATCCCCTTGACGGAAAGGCTGGTGGATCTGGCTGAAAAAACGGGTTGCGGCGCTAGATTCGCCGGCGCGGGGGCGGGCGGATGCGTATGGGCCCTTGGAAAACGCCGGGCCGTCTTCCGCCTGAGGAAGGCGTGGGAAGAAACCCTGGCCCCTGTCAAAAACGCCCGGATCATCCCCTGCGCCATTGACGCAAAGGGGGTTCAGCTCTGCCGTCCCTCGTAGACGGGTCCGAAAGCCCCCTGCTCAAAGATTCCCTTGAATTCTCCCAAAAGGGCGTTGGTGGCCTGCTCCACCATCAGGACGTCTCCTTCGCAGACCAGGCTCATATCCAGGCTTTCCACCGCCTGCTGCAGCGATTCGAAGTGGGACAAGAGTTCCTCGTTATCCAGTTCATCCCGGATGATCCGGTGAACATCGATAATGGTGCCGATGCAGTTCTCGACGCGCAGGCGATATTTTCTTTTCTGTTCCATGTGCACCGAACTTCAGGCCCTTCCGACTTCCAGCAACATATCTTTCATGACCTTGTAAAACCGTTCATTGTCCGCTATGGCCCGCTTCAGGATGGGCGTGCAACGGTCCGCATCATCGCGGCTGATGACCAGGTTCACGCTCATGGCAAAGGCCGCCATGTTGTCCATTGTCTTGAATTCATCTCCCACCAGTGCAAGGAAAATCCGCCTGCGAACGGACATGGAAAGATGGTTCATAAATTGGAGCACCGGGCTTTTCCCGGCCTCGACCCCGTCGAACCCGTCCGACAGGAGGATCAGGTCGAAGTGATGAAGCCGGATGGTACTGACCGCCCTGCGCGTATTTTCAGCCGTGACGCATTTATATCCCAGTTCTTCCACCGCCTCACGGAGGGAGTCGGCCTCTCCCGGGTCCCTGCCCAGCACGAGGGCCAGGCTCACCCCTTCCTCGTAAAAACCGATGTCCGCTGCATCATCCCGCAGATCCTCCGGTGGCGGCGGTGGCGGCGCCGCCTCTTTCGGCCGTTCTTCCCCGGCCGGCCGGGCGCTTTTGCGGCGCGTGTCCACCACGATCTTTTCCCTGCACTTGGGACAGGTCAACGCCAGTTTCCGGTCCTTTGGGACCTTCTCGTCGGGTATCTTCAGTTTCGCACCGCAATGGTCACAGACGACTTCCATGCGCACTACTCCTTTTAAAAAGGCTTCTCATCCTGCCCATAGTCCGAATCCAGTTCAAGCCCTTCGATATCCGTTGTCTTTTCACCCCGTTCAGCCTTGATGGAATCGATGGCCCGGCCCATGACCGCCTTACGCGAGGCATAACTCATGGCGATCTCCTCCGTGATGAGACCCTGCCTGAAAAGACCGGCGATGCTCTGATCAAAGGTCATCATGCCGAAGGCCTGGCTTCCCTCGATAATATCATAAAAAGTCCGGTCCTCGGTCTCGCCCTGAAGAATGGTGTCCTTCACCCTGAGATTGGACCCCATGATCTCAAAGGCCGCCACCCGGCCGCCACCCACTTTCGGGAGGAGGCGCTGACAGGCGATCCAGCGCACCGTATCGGCCAGGCGGATGCGGATCTGTTTCTCTTCCTCCTGTTCAAACATGCCCACGATCCGGTTGATGGTCTGCCCCGCGTCCACCGTGTGGAGGGTGGTCAGCACCAGATGCCCGGTTTCCGCCGCGGAAAGACCGATCTCCACGGTCTCCCGGTCCCGCATTTCGCCCACGAGGATCACCTTCGGCGCCTGCCTCAGCGCGGCCCGCAGGCCCGAGGAAAAGGCGTCGAAATCCATGCCCAGTTCCCGCTGGTTGAA
>CAZCVB010000250.1:0-1590 GCA_964501805.1 uncultured Desulfobacteraceae bacterium
AAATAAAAAGATTTACGATATCTTGGCTCACCGCCGTCTGTTTTCTTCGTAAAGACCCGGGGCATCCGGGTCATAAATGTTTACCGGAGGCTTGGAACCACGACATGGCGAGGATCGCGCCCTTCAGGGGCCTGACATACAACTATCACCTGCGGCAGGATTTCGAAAAAATGGTGGCCCCCCCCTACGACGTCATATCCGAGTCGGAACAGGAGACCTACTACCGGGAGGATCCATACAACGTCATCCGCTTGATCCTGGCAAGAAAAAAACCCGGGGACTCGGACTGGGACAACCGTTACACCCGTGCCGCGGACTGTTTCAAACGATGGGAGTCTTCGGGAATCCTGCTCCGCCAGGACCGGCCGGCCATCTACCTCACCTCCCTCACCTATGATCCAGGAAACGGCGACCCGGAGCGAACCCGCTGGGGTGTGATCGCCCTGGTCCGGATAGAAGACGAAACATCGGGCGTTATCCTGCCCCATGAAAAAACCTTTTCCGGCCATAAGGATGACCGGCTCAAGCTCATGCGGGCGTGCAGTGCCCAGTTGAGCCAGATATTCGCCCTTTACGAAGATCCGGAAGACACGCTCCTTTCGGCCTGCAGGAAGGCCGCTGATTTCCCTCCTGAAGTCGCCTTCGATTTCAAAGACGGGACAAGACACCGCATGTGGATCCTCCAGAACCCCCGACTGTTCAAGCGGGCCGCCGAGGCCATGGAGGACAAGTCCATCCTGATCGCAGACGGACACCACCGATATGAGACGGCACGCAATTTCAGGAACATCATGCGGGCCAGGTATGGACGCAGACCGGCATCGCGTCCTTACGAGTATGTCATGATGTACCTCTCCAACATGAATGACGAGGGGCTGACCATCCTGCCGACCCACCGGCTGGTCAGGGAAGTGCCCGGTTTCCGCTACGGCGAATTCCTCGATAAGCTGAAACGATGGTTCGATATCCGGAAAATCCCTCTCCGGGATGACAACGGCGGAAGCGGGCTGAAGCACAACCTGGCGGAAGCGGGACGCGGAAATACCGCCATCGGATTCTATGCCGGCGATACCGATGCATATCACCTGTTGGTTCTCAGGCAGGATGCAAGAAAAGAAATCGGGGACGACCTCCACCCGTCCCTGAAAAAACTGGACGTCCTGGTTCTCTCCAGGTTCGCCCTGCAACGGGGACTGGGGTTCACCCTGGAAGACCTGGACAGGGATGACACCATCCAGTACCACAGCAGCATAAAGACAGCCCTCTCCCGCGTTCGGTCCGGCGAGTGCCGCATGGCATTTCTCCTGAACCCCACCCCCATCGACCGCGTGAAGGAAGTGGCCCGGAACGGATTGGTCATGCCCCGTAAATCCACCTTTTTTTATCCGAAAATACTGTCCGGCCTCGTATTCAACAAGATCAACCCCCATGAAACCATCCAGATTCCCTGATATCCGGCTGAGGCCCGGCGAATCCATTGACCCGTTCCTGGGCGGGAGCCTCAGGCTGATCCAGTCCAGAAACGGATACCGGTTCTCCATTGACGCCGTCCTCCTTTCCCGGTTCGTGTCGATACGGCCGAAAGACGTG
>CAZCVB010000250.1:1690-3641 GCA_964501805.1 uncultured Desulfobacteraceae bacterium
GCCAGAAGCGGACGCATCAATCCGGATCACCGCAGGGCCATCGCCCGCCATGAAATCCTCGCGGACATGGACGATATCCTCCGCGCCGCCCGGCACCTTCTCAAAAAAAAAGGCCGGCTGGCGCTCGTCTATCCCGCCGACCGCATGGCCGATCTCTTCACGCGCATGCGCCGCTTTGACATCGAGCCCAAGCGGCTCCAGGTCCATTATCCTGACATCCGATCAGACGCGAAACTGGTCCTGGTGGAAGGGGCGCGCGGGGCACGGCCGGGGCTGGCGGTCTCTCCCCCGGTTCTCGGGCAGGGGAACCCGGACCTCGAATTTTCCCCGGCCGGCACCGGGGGACCGGTGAATACGAGTGACCAGGAGAAAAATCGTGATTGCGATCCTTAACGGGCGGCAGGCGGAACGGCTTACCCCGAACCGATTCTGAAATCGATTTTCCGCACGGCGGCGCGTCCCAACCGGGTGTTCAGCCGCTCCCGGATCTCGGTCTCCATGAACCGCAGTTCCTGAAGCCAGACCGGGTTCGACACCAGCACCCTCAATTTTCCGTCTTTGATCCATAACGGCCGCGCGTTTCCGGAAATGGCCGGACCGGTCACCTCATACCATACCTTCCAGATGCGGGCGTCATCGGGATTAAACGGAAGTTTCCCGTCATTCAGAAGACCGGCGAGGATATCCTTCATCGAAACAAGTGTTCGGGACTTCCGGGTCATGGGGAAAGACTAAGGTCGCCGCCCGTCAAAGTCAAGGCGCGCCGCCATTTCTTGACTTGACCTGCCCGGGTTTTACGGATATCCTTTTGAAAATACTGAGGGCTTCGTAAAAAGTCCATTCTCTTCCCGCCGGGGCGGGATTCATCTCTTGATCGAGCCAAAGATTATCGAAACGGAGAAGCTCTTGAACGGGTTGATCCAGGCGTTGCGAACCGGTTGATATCCTTCGGTCTTCAACCTTCAACCGAAATACCACGGCCGTTGCGCGGTTGATGGAATTATCACCCGAATTTTGCAGGCGCCGGGCTTACCGGGCCGTCCGCGTTGACAATGTGTTACGTGTTCATGGATTTGATGCTCCGGGAAGGCACGCGGAAAACCCCGCTCAAACAGACACAAAGGGGGACCCTTATGAACTGGGACTGGGACAAACTGCAGAAACAGAAAAAACGGCCGTCCGGCGGGGAGCCGGGCGCGCCGCCGGGAATGGACGAAGTCTTTGAAAAAATCCGGAAGGCCGGGGGAAAATTCCCCGGCGGCATATGGCTCGTCGTCCTTGTCCTTGTCGTCTTTTTCCTTGGGATCAGCTGTTTTTACACGGTCGCAGTGGACGAGGTGGGCGTGGTTCAGCGGTTCGGCAAATTTGTCCGGACCACCTCCCCCGGGCTCAGCTTCAAACTCCCGAAGGGAATCGAAAAAGTCACCAAGGTCCGGGTCCGCCATATTTTCAAGGAGGAATTCGGCTTTCGCACCCTTGCCGCGGGGGTGCGGACACGCTACGCCCCTTCCGCCGTGTACCAGAATGAATTCCTCATGCTCACCGGCGACCTGAACGTGGCGGTGGTTCCATGGATCGTCCAGTACCGTGTCAACAATCCGTATGACTATCTTTTCAAGGTGCGGCATGTGATCAAGACCCTCAGGGACCTGTCTGAGTCCACCATGCGGGTGGTGGTGGGCGACCGGAGCATCAACGAGGTAATCAGCAAGCGCCAGGAGATCGCCGACGATGCCAAGACCGCACTTCAGAAGGAACTGGACAAGGCCGAGACCGGCATCAGGGTGGTCACCATCGAAATGAAAAAAACCAATGTGCCGGAACCGGTCCAGGCGTCTTTCAATGAGGTTAACCAGGCCATACAGGAAAAAGAACGGATGATTTACCAGGCCAAAGAGGAATACAACAAGGCGATCCCGGCGGCCAAGGGAAATGCCGAGAAAACCATCCG
>CAZCVB010000251.1:0-3630 GCA_964501805.1 uncultured Desulfobacteraceae bacterium
TAATTATTTTCCTCTATACAGTTTCATGGTTTTGGTGCACACAGCGCACCCTACAGGACTTTTGCTGCACACGGCACCCCTACTCATACGCTGTAGGGTGCGCTGTGCGCACCTTTTATTCATGGATACAGTCAGTCAGTTATCGCTTTTTCCGCTTATTGAGCCGGTATCGGCAGCTTGAGTTCGCTGGCTGCGGGTGCGTGAGCAGCCGGATCAAGAACCCTGACCCAGATGGACTCCTGCACCTCAAGGGTGCCGATCATGCCAAAGGCGGGCGCGAAGGTCCCCATGGTGGTGAAAATCTCCGCCCCCAGCTGGTGCCGGGTCCGGATGAAATCCAGTTCCGTCTCCAGGATGGTGCTGATCTCCTGGGGTTCCAGCCCGTCGATGGACATCTGGACCCCTTTCCGAATAAATTCATCACTCACGTTCTTGATCTCCCCCTCAAGGGAAAGGATGCCCTCTTTCCGTGATTTCTGGGCGAAATCAAGAAATTTTTTGATGAGTTCGTTGGCGGAGGTCCCCTGGGCGAAAAAGGCGTTCTTGACGACCCCGATGACACTGAGCACCTCTTTCAGGGGGTAATTGATCATGGTGGCGCCGAGAGTGCCGCCCACAACGATCATCAGGGAAGGAACATTGATGAACGTCGCAAGCCCGCCGCCCATGAAAATGGCGACCAGTACAAGGCCGAATGCAGATACGATACCGAGTACGGTGGCGATATCCATAGCGTCTTTTTACCTCTGATTCTTGAAATATTGGTCCACGGCCGCAAGGACCCGGACAGGCGCGGCCAAATCCATCGATTTCTTTAAGAAGCAATCTCTATGCCATTTATCCAGAAAAAAGGAAGAACCGGTCGGGAGGGGGGAGGGGGCCGGGGAGGCGTGTGCGGAGCCCTTCAGGGGAAGGACGCCCACAGGCGTGCCTGTGAACAGGGAAGACTTTTCTTCCCGCGGGCGGGGATCGCCAAAAAGTCTTCCCTCGTCCCCGGGATCAGCAGGCCCCGCCCGAAAAAGCGCGCCCGCCCGGACAGGGACCCGTTGCGCGTCAAGGAAAGGGGCGGACGTCAAGATGTTGACGTACGCCCCTCGTACCACGGAGTGGAAAAAGGCGGAAAATCGATTACCGTTTCAGATTGATCAGCTCGGCCAGCATCTGGTCCGTCACCGTGATGATCTTCGAATTGGCCTGGAATCCCCGCTGGGTGGTGATCATCTTGACAAACTCGTTGGCGATATCCACGTTGGACTGTTCCAGGGAGTTGGGGGCGATACTTCCCAGACCGTTGGTTCCCGGCCGGTTGGTGATGGCCGCGCCGCTGGTACGGGTCTCGCTGAAAAGACCCCCTCCTTCCTTGAGCAGACCGAGATTGTTCTGAAACTTGGCCAGCGCCACACGGTAAAGGGGAATCAGCTGCCCGTTGGAATAGGTTCCCGTAATCACACCGTCCGTATCCACGTTCACGCCCTGGAGGTCTCCGGCGCCGAACCCGTTGGCGGTCTGGAAGGTGGTGGTGGAGGCCCTCGCGAACTGCGTGGTGGAGAGGGAATTGTTCACCCAGCTGGAACCGTCATAACGGGACCCCACGTCCAGTTCGATATCCATGCTGTTTCCTGAAATAAAGGCCGGAGAGAAGGCGAAATATCCGTTCGACAGGTCCGTCGCTTCCGATTGCGCCACGGAATTCCCGGTGGCCGGATCGATCCGCCAGAAGTCGATATCGCTGATCACACCGGATCCGCTGTTGAAATGGAGGAGGCCCCGGCCCAGCAGCCCGGCCCAGGTGTTTCCCGCCGCGCCGGCGCGCTGGTCTTCGGCGGGGTTGCACGTGACGATGAATTCATAGGCGGAAGCGGTGGCGGCCTTGTCGAAATAGAGCGTAATATCGTGGGTGCTCCCGAGAGAATCGAAAACCTTCAGGGTCGTCTGGTATTCGTAAGCGGTTTCGCCGATGGGCGTGCTTCCGGTACCGTCCCAGGCCTGCGAAAGGGAATCGTCCGCACCGGCCGAGTTGTCGTTTCCGTCGGAATCCAGGTTCACGATGACCTGGAGATGGTCCGACGGCTGGGGAGGGGAAGTGAAGGAACTCAACAGAATATCGGTAATGGACCCCACGTCCTCCCCGTTGGAATCGAGTTCCCATCCCTGCACAATAAACCCCTCCGGATTGGTCAGGTATCCATCCTTGTCGAACCGGAAATCGCCGGCCCGGGTATAGAAGAGGTTGCTGGTTCCCCTTTCCCGCAGGGCAAAGAATCCGTCGCCGCCGATGGCCAGGTCCGTGGCGTTCCCCGTGCTCTCGAAGGAGCCCTGGGAAAAGGAAGCGTGGATGTCTCCAAGGGCCGTCCCCCTCCCTACCTGGGACGTCCCCGACAGGGTGGACACCGACTGGCTCAACAGGTCCTGAAAGGAAAAATTGCTTCCCTTGAACCCCACGGTGTTGACATTGGATATATTGTCTCCGATGATCTGCATCGCATTTCCCAGGGTGCCAAGCCCGCTGATGCCCGAAAAAAGTGCGCTGGATAATGCCATTTTCGTCCTCCTTCCCGCTGATGTTGGGTTATCCCGTAAATCCTGTACCACCGGTGTTTTGACCTTAGCTTTAGGTCTCTTCTTCCGTCCCGGGTGCCGCCACGTCGATGACCTCGGAAATAGAGACGGGGATATCGCCCACGTAGAGGATCGGCGCATCCCCTTCCAGGTTGACCCGGGAAACCGTCCCCGTCAGCCGGGTCTTCACCGGGACATCGCTCCCGTCGTCCGCCACGGCCGCGACCTGAAAACCGTAAACGCCGGGTTCCCGCATGCGCCCCGCGTCATCCCGGCCGTCCCACTCGAAAGCGTGGGCCCCGGGTCCCATAGCGCCCATGGGGATTCGCCTTACCTCGTTTCCGGCGGAATCGGTGACGAGCACCATGCAGGAGGCGGGGTCATCCAGGATAAAACTTCCTCCGGCCCGTTTTCCTTCCGCCAGGGACAGGACGTTTCCTTCGGCCTTGATCTCTTTTCCCACAAACGCCAGTGCCCTGAGGCTCGCATCCTGCTCCTGGGCGCCCTTCAAGGCTTTCAGGTTATCACCAATATTGAAAAGCTGTTCCAGGCTGCTGTATTGCGCCAGTTGCGAGGTGAACTCGGTGCTGTCCATGGGGTTCAATGGGTCCTGATGCTGCAACTGTGCCACGAGCAGCGTCAGGAAATCGTCCCTCCCAAGATTCCTTTTCGGATCGGTTCCTATCGATATATCGCTGTTCGGCACCAGGGATCCCGCTCCGCCGGACATTATCGCTTCAATGGACATGGATCTCTCCTTTCTCGGTTTCAGGCCATCAGGTCGACGATCCGCTCTCCCGCCCGCCTGGAAAACGACAGATCCGTTTCATCGCCTTCTCCCGTCAGCGCCCTGACCTCCCGATTTTCAAATCCGATATCTTCCCGGCCCGACGGACTTCCCGAACCCTCTCCGGAACGCCCGGATTCATAATCGATCCGGATGTCCACTCCTTCGAAACCCGCACCGTGATCCACAAGGGCTTCCCGCAACTCGCGGATACCGGACTGGAGCGCGTCTTTCACGGAACTGTTTTCGGCCGTCATGGCGATCTTCAGGACGTGGTCCTTCAC
>CAZCVB010000252.1:0-3605 GCA_964501805.1 uncultured Desulfobacteraceae bacterium
CCAGGAGTTCCACCAGCGTGAAACCGGGCCCGCTATTTTTTCCCGGCCGCCCAGTTGGTGACATCGGCATCCTCTTTCCCGCCGCCTTCCTCACCGTCCGCGCCATAGGACCACAGGTCGAAATCGCGGTTGTGAACGCCGGGGCTCAGGTAGAGATAGTCGTTGCCCCACGGATCCTTCGGCACCGTGCCCTTTTCGAGGTATCCCCCTTCGCGCCAGCGCGCGGGAATGCGGCCGATGGACGGCTTTTCCACGAGGGCCCGGAGGCCCTGTTCCGTGGACGGGTAAAAGGCGTTGTCCAGCTTGAACAGCTTGAGTGCGTTTTCCAGTGTCCGGATGTCGAGCTGCGCCTTCAGGGTCCGGGCCTCCCCGGGACGGTCCATGATCTTCACGGCCACCACGCTGGCGAGGATGGCCAGGATGGTGATCACGATCAGTATTTCAAGCAGGGTGAACCCGGCGGACCGCCGCGTTGCTTTTCGTGAAAAGGGCGGGCGCCTGTTTCTGTAACGGATCATCTTTCCTCCATGAAAAAACGGCTTTCTCTCATGCGTGGCATCGTCTCACCGGATACCGCTGGTCATGTCGAAGATGGGCAGAAGGACGGCCAGCACGATGAACGCCACCACGAATCCCATCAGGAGAATGATGGCCGGTTCGATGATAGAGGTCAAGGATGAAATGGAGGATCCCACCTCGTTCTCGTAAACATCGGCGGCCCTGGCCAGCATCTCTTCCAGCTCGCCGCTCGCCTCTCCCGCGTGGACCAGCTGCACCACCATGGGGGGGAATCGGCCGGTCTTTTTCAGGGTGCCGGAGAGATCCCGGCCCTCGCCCACCAGCCGGGCGGTCTCCCGCACCGCGTCCTCCATGACGCGGTTTCCCATGGCGGACGCGGCCGTGGCCAGGGCCTCCACCAGGGGGATGCCGCTGTTCAGGAGGATGGAAAGGGTCCGGGTGAAACGGGCCACCACCGCGTGATGGTGGAGCCGGCCGAAAAGCGGCAGCCTCAGCCGCGCGCGGTCCCAGGCCCGGCCTCCCTTCTCCGTGCGGACCCAGGCGTACGCGCCCGCGCACAGGGCGGTCGCGGACAGGCCCGCCAGCCACCACCAGGACCGGATGCCGTGGGTGAGCCATATCAGCAGGCGGGTGGACCAGGGGAGGGACAGCTCCATGCCCCTGAAGATCCCGATGACCCTGGGCATGACAAAGCTCATGAGGAAGACCAGGATCACGCTGCTGATCATGAACAGGAACAGCGGATAGGCCATGGCCGAGTGGATCTTTTTCCTGAGTTTCAGCCGGTCCTCTGTAAAATCGGCCAGCCGCTTGAGAACGATGTCCAGCACGCCGCCCGTCTCGCCCGCCCGGACCATGTTGATGAAGATGCCCGAAAACACGGCCGGGTGTTCCGCCATGGCCGATGAAAGGGGCAAGCCTTCCACCACTTTTTCCCGCACCTGGATGAAGGTCTGTTTCAGGACGGCCTGTTCGGTCTGCTCGATCAGCGCATCGAGACATTCCACCAGGGGAAGGCCGGAAGAGACAAGGGTGGCCAGGTGGCGCAGGGCCGTGGAGAGGAACGCCGGGTTGACCCGGTGCATGGCGGAAAGGCGGGACAGGAGGGCACCGGCCGGGGATTTCCGGGACGGGGCCTTCACCTCGCGGACCTCCACGGGAAACAGCCGCTCCCGGGTGAGCCGGAGCCGGGCGGTGGCCGGCCCCTCGGCCGTCAGGCTGCCACTCACTTTTTTTCCTGTTCGGTCGAGGGCCTTGTATTCGAAAAGGGGCATGTCTCCCTACTCCTGCGACACCCTCAGGACCTCGTCCAGGGTCGTTATTCCCGCCCCGGCCTTGGCGAGGCCGTCTTTGAAGAGGGGGATCATTCCTTTTTCCACGGCGGCCTTCCGGATGGTCACGGAATCGACGCCCGTCTTGACCATCTCCCGGACCGCGTCATCCACCACCAGCAGTTCAAAGATCCCCGTGCGCCCCCGGTACCCGGTCTCCATGCATTCCGGGCAGCCGGCCCCCCTGTAAAAATGGGTGTCTTTCGAAAGTCCCAGCCTTTCCAGCGTGGCCGCGTCCGGCCGGTACGTCGTCCTGCAGCGGGGGCATATCTTCCGGACCAGGCGCTGCGCCACCACGGCCACCAGGGAGGAGGCGATCAGGAACGGTTCCACCCCCATGTCCACCAGCCGGGCGAGGGCGCCCGCCGCGTCGTTGGTGTGAAGCGTGCTGAACACCAGGTGCCCGGTCAGGGAGGCCTGGACCGCGATCTCCGCCGTCTCCAGGTCCCGGATCTCCCCCAGCATGATCACGTCCGGGTCGTGCCTCAGGATGGACCGCAGGCCCCTGGCGAAGGTCAGGTCCGTCTTGGGATTCACCTGGATCTGGCCCACGTCCGCCAGTTCGTATTCGATGGGGTC
The DNA here is from genome assembly GCA_964501805.1 of uncultured Desulfobacteraceae bacterium. Taxonomy (GTDB): domain Bacteria; phylum Desulfobacterota; class DSM-4660; order Desulfatiglandales; family Desulfatiglandaceae; genus CAZCVB01. The sequence goes on from CAZCVB010000252.1 coordinate 2,430, forward strand.
CTCGATGGTGATGATGTTTTTTTCCGATGAGTTGATCCGGTTGATGGCCGCGTACAGGGTGGTGGTCTTTCCGCTGCCCGTGGGGCCGGTCACCAGGATGATGCCGCTGTTTTTCTGGATGAGTTTTTCGAATATCCGGAACTGTTCCGGGCCGAGCCCCATCTCCTCCAGGCCGAACAGGGAGACCCCCTTGTCCAGGAGCCGGAGAACGATCCGTTCGCCGAAGGCCATGGGGATCACGGAGACCCGCACGTCCACGGTCCGGCTGGCCACCTTGATCCGCATCCGGCCGTCCTGGGGGACCCGTTTTTCCGCGATGTCGAGGTTGGCCATGATCTTGAGCCTGGACACGATATGGGCGTGAAACCGCCTGGGGAGCGAAAACACCGCGTACAGGACGCCGTCGATGCGGAACCGGACCTTGATCTCCCTCTGGTACGGTTCGATATGGATGTCGCTGGCCCTCCGCCTGAGGGCCTGGGTCAGGATGACGTTGACCAGCCGGATGATGGGGGCCTCGCTGGTGACGTCCATCAGGTCCTCGATCTCCTCCAGCTCGCTGAAGACCCGGGTGTCCGGTTCATCATCGCCCAGGTCCTCCACCACCCGCTGGGCCTCGTCGGCGCTCTGCCCGAAAAGGGTGTTGATGGCCGAGACGATCTCCGCCATGGGGCTCAGGACCAGGCGCGCGCTCCGGCATCCCGCCCGGCGCGCCAGGTCGTCCGCGGCCTGGAACGTGGCGGGGTCGTTGACGGCCACGTGGAGGACGCCGTCGTCCGCGTGGAGAGGGACCATGCCCATGCGCTTGAAATAATGGATGGGGATATCGAAGGTCTCGCTGAACGTGAGGTCCCGGACGATCTGTTTTTTCAGGGGGATGCCGGTCTGGCGGGACGCGGCCGCCAGCCGCTCCGGCTCCGACGGATCGCCGCCCGCCAGCATGTCGGCCGGGTCCGGCGGCGCCGCTGTTTCAGGCTGGGGATGTGGGTTTTTTTCGGTCATGTCGCGATCAGATGAATGCACGGGTATCCGGGACGTCCCTGTTTTATTTTCGAAGCATCTCCCGCAGCTTTTCGGACCGTCCGGCCGCCTTTGATTTCTTCATGGCCCCGTTCATCTCCTCCTGCTTTTGGGAACGGATTTTTTCCGTCTGCTCCGGGTTGCGGATGATATGGG
>CAZCVB010000253.1:0-1892 GCA_964501805.1 uncultured Desulfobacteraceae bacterium
TTGTGGGCCGGGATGATGATCGAAACGTCGGTTCCATTCATTTCCATTGATAAAAGATTTTTTCCGGAAGGACAGGCCCGCGTGAAACCGCTTCAAGAGATAGGACTTACCCTAACCAACACAGGGACATATTTCAAGCGGGAATGTTCCTTTCATGCCCCTGAAGGCCGGGCCCTTCTCCCGGAATGCCGGGGAACGTTCCCGATCACGAGGCAGGATACCTTACCAGCCAAAGGCCATAACCCTTTTCAAAGCAAAGTAACTTACAGTATTTTTTCATAAACGCGGCAATTGTCCGGGACCGGCCAGCAAGCTGTCGTTCCCATTTATCAAAAAGATCATGGCGAATCAGGAGGTGAGTGATCTCGAGACTCCCGAGGCGAGCCAGAACAGCGTCGGGAGATGTTGCGCGTTTTACCGTCTCATAAAGCCAGCCGGTCCCCGGAACGTAATCTCGATCACAGTAATATCCCCTCTTCCCGATGAAAATAAAAAGGAGCTTCGCATCCGGAGGTAGCTTCGCGTTCACGTAATTGAGGACGGGATATTCCGGGACGTACCTCCGGATATAGTCGTCCCGGCTCAGGACCCCGGACAGATAGTCGAACGGTTTCACGCGCCTGAATTGTTCGGCCACGTAGATCGCGTTCAGCAGGAGAGGAGCGGCCAGTATCAGGGCGAGAAACATCTCTCCGGCCCGTGCGGGAAGGAAAGAGGCGCTCTTTTTCAAAATTTCCCCGATATTGCGGGCCCCGAAGGCGGAAAGGATCACCAGTGGCGGGATGACCGGTGCCAGGTAGCGCACCCGGAGTACCGTGCTGAAAAGGGCGAACACCACAAAAAGCGCGGAGAACGCCAGGAGGATCTTTTTTTCATTGCGCGCACCGGATCGATCTCCCCGCGACCGGTAAAAAGCGAAAAGGGGCAGCAGGAAGAGAAAGGGGTTCAGCCGCCCGTCGAAATACCGGGGATCCCCATCCCTTCCCTGAAAAAATATCCGGACCGGCAGCAGAACCATCTGCCAGCCGGTCTCATGGTACATGAGACGTCGGTAGGTAAATATCCCGATGGAAGATTTTTCAGGATGTCCCCGGCCGCCTTCCCTGTCTGCGGAATCCCGGGCGTGGAACCAGCCGTCGTAAAGGGGGTAGACGGGATTTCCTTTCCAGCGGTAGTCCCTTGCCATCCAGGGCGAAAAGACGAACAACGAGACCAGAAAAAACAGGATACCCCATCCAACGGCCTTTCCGAAACGGGATGATCTTTCCTCGCCGTACCTTGAATAGAGGAACGGGACGAAAAGGGTGAGCAGAAAGCAGGTCACCAGCCCGTTGTATTTTGTCCCGAGCGCCAGCCCGCACGAAACCGCGGACAGAATCAGAAACCTTAAGCGGAACCCCCTCTCCATCCATTTCAGAAGAAGGAGGAGGGCCGCAGTTGAAAAAAAGACAAGCCCCAGGTCCACATACACCGTGATGGAGAGCCTCACCACCACCGGAATCGAGAGAAAAAAAACCGCGCCGAAAAGGCCGAAGGTCACGTTGATCCGGCGCCTGAGATAATCAAATATCAACCACGCAGTGAGCAGGGCAAAGGCGAAGTGGATAAACTTGGGAAGGATATCGTTACCAAAATAGAGGGGGATCAGGTACAGGAGGTCCAGGTTCATGGGGAAGTAGGAGAACGGCATGGCCGGGATTTCGTACATGCCGCCGTGTCTCAGATACAGCTTTGGGACGGCCAGATGATGCACAAGGGCGTCCCTGCTCACAGGCGGGACACACGAAAGGATGACCACGGCAGCGGTAAGAGCGCATAAAAAAGCCGTCAACATCAGGACGGGCGAATTGATATCCTTCCTTTGCGGCATGATGAAAACCGGGGAAACGCGG
>CAZCVB010000253.1:1992-3595 GCA_964501805.1 uncultured Desulfobacteraceae bacterium
CACCCTGCTGGAGAAAGCCCGATACCCGGTATGGAATTCCGACAACTTGCTCCCCAGGAGAAGGTTCTCAAAAGCGGTCAGAAAACGATTGGCCATATACTTGTATGCGGGCATCCCTCCCGAAAGGGAACCGCCTCCGATGATGCGGGACCCCAGGACCACGTCATAAACACCGAAGGCGATCATGCCGGCCATGGCCGTAATCAGCTTCGGGGTGTACTGATAGTCCGGATGGACCATCACCACGATATCCGCCCCGTGCTTCAGCGCCTGCTCATAACAGGTTTTCTGGTTCCGACCGTATCCCAGGTTCCGTTCATGCCGGAATGTCTCGATCCCAAGGTCCCTTGCCAGAGAAACGGTCCCGTCGGCGCTCCCGTCATCCACCAGCAGCACGCCGTCCACCACATCCATGGGGATTTCCCGGTAGGTGTTCACCAAGGTTTTTTCCGCGTTGTAGGCCGGAAGTACCACCACTACTTTTTTTTCATTGATCATGGCGATGCATCCCGTTATGGTTTATCGACCCGGCCCGGACGCGCGGCATGAAACGGCCCGGACGGCGGATTAGGCTCATGGGTATATTTTGTCATATATACCCGAGGGAATGCCAAAAGTCCATTGAAAGGGCGCGCCCTTCCCCGGACTCCTTCCGAGAAACAAGATGAAAGGCACCTTCGAATAAAACCAGTCCGGGTATGCGAAAAAACATGATCCCGAAGAGACGTTCAAATCCCGGCTTCCTCCTTCTGAGCCTGATCCTTTCCGGCATCTTTTTCTATCCGGTTATTTTATCGGACAAAACATTTTTTTTCAGGGATATCCACGCCTGGTTTTATCCCATGAAATATTTTCTCTCAAGCGCCTTCAGGGCCGGGCACATCCCGTTCTGGTGCCCCGGCTATTTCTGCGGCGCGCCCTTCATGAGCGATTTCCAGTCGGGCGTCTTCTATCCCCTGTCCCTGATCTTCGGCATTTTCCCCTTTCCCGCCGCTTTTAATATCTATGTTATCGTCCATTTCGTCATGGGATTCTGTTTTTTTTATCTCTTTTTGAGCGAAATCGGGCTTTCAAGGGAATCCGCACTTATCACGAGCGTTTCTTACGCTTACGGCGGATGCATGCTCTCATCCATCAACACCCTGAACAATTTGTCCGCCCTGATCTGGCTGCCGGCCGTGCTATGGGCCTTTCACCGGGCCACGGTCCCGGGCCGGAAATCCGGATATTTTCTCACGGTTCTGATCCTTTCCATATCCATTCTGTCCGGGGCGCCCCAGCTCTTCCTCATGTCGTCGGGCATCCTGTTTTTTTACGCCCTCATATCGGGTCGATCGCGGCCCCTTTCACCCGGTCCCCTGCTCCGAACCGGTGGGACCGTCCTGCTCCTGATCCTGACGGCCATCCTCATCACCACGGTGCAGACAGGTCCCGCTTATACGGATTACCGGCTGTCCGTACGCGCGGGAGGCATCGCCTATGACGAGGCCACGCGGTTCTCCCTGAATCCCGGCATGCTCCTACACCTCCTCCTCCCCCTCCCGTTTGCCCCCGATTTCGCCACAAACCCCTCCACACTGAAAACCTTTTTTCCGGGAAACGG
>CAZCVB010000254.1:0-3589 GCA_964501805.1 uncultured Desulfobacteraceae bacterium
TTGACCACACCGTCACTGTGATCAACCGATCCGCCGCCCCGGTGACGGGAGTGTTCCAGGCGCGGTTGAACGCCATGCCCAAAAACGGGAGAAAACGATACTACTCGTTTACGGGCCTGGCCCTCCTTTTGAACGGCAAGCTGAAAGAGGTCAAGCTCAAAAAGGCGGGAGAAGAAAAACAGCTCACCGGTCGAATCGACTGGATGGCCTACGAGACCGGATTTTTCATCTCCGCCGTGATCCCGAAATCCACCGTAAAAGCCACTTTCAACGGACATCGGACGCCGTCCGGCCTGCTGCAGGGGACGTGCCTCCTGCCGCAGGTCTCGCTGAGGCCGTCCGGGCGGGCATCCGCTTCATACCTGCTTTATCTCGGACCCCGGGAAATCGCCACGCTGAAACAGGTGGGGAGGAACCTGGACCGGGCCGTCGATTTCGGGTGGTTCGATATCATCGCCAGGCCCCTCCTGTTCACGCTCCGCTTTTTCAACCGGTATATCCACAACTACGGGGTATCCATCATCCTGCTTACGATCCTGATCAAGATCCTGTTCTGGCCGCTCACCCACAAGAGCTACAAGTCCATGAAGGAGATGCAGAAGATCCAGCCCCGCATGGCCAAGATCAGGGAAAAATACAAAAACGACAAGCAGAAACTGAACCAGGAGATGATGGCCCTTTACAAGACCTACAAGGTGAACCCCATGGGCGGATGTCTTCCCATGGTGATCCAGATCCCGGTCTTCTTCGCCCTGTACCGGCTCCTGGGCAGCGCCATCGAATTGAGGCACGCGCCGTTCATGCTCTGGATCAACGATCTGTCGGCCCCGGACCGGCTGTTCAGGTTCCCGTTCAGCATCCCTTTCATGGCGCCGCCGTACGGGATCCCTGTTCTTACCCTCCTGATGGGGGTCTCCATGTTCTTTCAGCAGAAGATGACGCCCGCCCCGGGCGACCCGACCCAGGCGAAGATCATGATGTTTCTCCCGGTGGTCTTCACCTTCATGTTTATCAATTTTCCATCCGGTCTGGTTCTCTACTGGTTTGTCAACAACATCCTTTCCATCGGGCAGCAATACCGTATCTACAAAAGCCGCGCCTAAGCGTTTGGAGGAGAGTCATGCAGTCTCTGGAATTTGAAGGAAAAACAACGGAAGACGCCATTGAAAAGGCCCGGGCCCAGCTGAACCTGGACAAGGACCAAATGGAAATCGAAATCCTCGAACCGGGTTCCGCCGGCATCTTCGGCCTGGTGGGCGGCAGGAAGGCCCGGATCAAGGTCATCCTTCCCGAAAAAGAGCCCGCCCCCCCTGAAACGGAGGAACCTCCCGAACCCCCCGGCCCCGGAAAGATAGACAAAAAGGAAGCCGATCCTTCCGTAAACGCGGAAGAAGGTCTGCCCATCGCAAAGGAAGCACTGGAGACGATCCTTTCCCTCATCCCCATGGACGGGGTTTCGGTCCGGGCGGAGCATACGGACGGAACGATTTTCCTGAAAATCGAGGGGGACACGTCGGGCATCCTGATCGGCCGGAAGGGCCGGACCCTTGACGCCCTCCAGTTCATTGTGAACAAGATCGTAAACAAGACCCTGGAAAGAAGGGCCCAGGTCGTGGTGGACTCGGAGGGATACCGTGAAAGACGCCGGGAGTTCCTGGTTCAAATGGCCGTCAAGATGGGCGACAAGGCGAAACGCATCGGAAAGCCGGTGGCCACGAACATGCTGAACCCCCATGACCGGCGAATCGTCCACCTGGCGCTCAGGGACGACGAGGGGCTGGACACCCGGAGCCGCGGGGACGGCATCCTGAAGAAGGTCCTCATCATCCCCCGGAACTGATCCATAGGGCGGGTACCCGTCCTTCCCGGGCGGACTGGAATTCGACTATGACGCCGAAGGCGAGCAAAAAAGGACGGTTGGCAAAGGTCCCCGGGGATTCCCTTCCCGCGACCCCTGAGGAAGACACCATCGCCGCCATCGCCACCCCCGTGGGCCAGGCCGGAATCGGGATCATCCGCATCAGCGGCCCCCGTTCACTGGACATCGCCCGGGCCCTGTTCCGGCCCCGGCGGCCCGTGAATAGATTCGAATCCCACCATCTCTACCTGGGGCATCTTTACGACCCCTCCTCCGGCGAGACCATCGACGAGGTTCTCCTCTCGTTCATGCGGGCCCCCCGTTCCTATACCCGTGAAGACGTGGTGGAAATCAATTCCCACAGCGGGTATGTCCTCCTTTCCACGGCGCTCCGCCTGATCCTCGAACAGGGCGCGCGGCCGGCCCGGCCCGGGGAATTCACCCTCAGGGCCTTTTTGAACGGCAGGATCGACCTGACCCAGGCCGAAGCGGTGGTCGACCTGATCAACTGCCGGTCTGAGAAGGGATTGCGCCTGGCGACCCGGCAGGTCCGGGGGGCGTTGAAGCAGGAAATCGAGGACCTGCGAAAAGCGGCGGTGGACCTGCTGGCACAGGCGGAGGTGGCCATCGACTTTCCCGAGGAGGAAGCGGACATCCTTTCAAGGGAGCAAATGGCGGCGCGGATCAAGACGTCGCTGGTAGGGCCCGCGCGGGAACTGATGGCGGCCCATGCCCGGAAAAGGATATGGGTGGACGGTGTTCATACCGCCATTGTGGGACGCGTCAACGCGGGGAAATCGAGCCTCCTCAACCGGCTCCTCGACGAGCAGCGGGCCATCGTGACCCCGATTCCGGGGACCACGCGGGACCTCATCGAATCGACCGTGACCATCGAGGGCGTGCCCCTCCGCCTGGTGGACACGGCCGGGCTCAGGAGGGCCAAAGACGCGGCGGAACTGGCCGGGGTCCAGATGACCGCCCGCATGCTGGAGGAGGCGGACTTCCTCCTGGTGGTGGTGGACCGCAGCCGTCCGCTGAGCCCCGATGACCGCGACATCATCCGCCGGGCGCGTGAAAAAAAGGCCCTCGTCGTCCTGAACAAGCTCGACCTGCCGGATCGCATGGGAGACGGCGGGGCGGACGCCTTCGCCAGCCTCCCCGTGGCCGGGATATCCGCCCTCACCGGAGAGGGGCTCACGGGTCTTCGGAAAAAAATCGCAGCCTCTCTCCTGGAAGGGGACCTGGACATGAGCACTTCCCATGCGGCGACGAACCTCAGGCATCGCCGGGCCCTCGAGCAGGCGGCGGCATCCTTCATGGCGGCCGGCGACGCCGCCCTGAAAGAGCGTCCCATGGAAATCATCGCCTTTGAATTGAGAAGGGGCCTGGACGCCCTGGGAGAGATCACCGGGGAGACACCCACCGAGAAGATCCTGGAGAACATTTTCAGCCGCTTCTGCCTGGGAAAATAGACCCTGACCGGGATCAGGAATCCTTGAAATACTCCCGGACCTGCTTGATGGCGCAGTACTTCCCGCACATGGTGCACACGTCTTCTTCCGAAGGGGGATTCTGCTCCCTGTAACGGGTCGCCTTTTCAGAATCGATGGCCTGTTTTATCTGGGTGTCCCAGTCAAGGTTCTCCCTGGCGACGGCCATCTTCCGGTCCCTCTCCACGGCAATGGGGTTCCCCTTCGCGATATCGGCCGCATGGGCCGCGATCTTCGTCAC
>CAZCVB010000255.1:0-3568 GCA_964501805.1 uncultured Desulfobacteraceae bacterium
TTCGCGACGGCAAACCCGGATACTTACGGCTGCCTGGTGGACACCACCCTCTGCGTGGGGTGCCGCATCACTCCTGATAAGAACACAGGTCTCGGACATCGACCTGTTCCTGGCCACCGCCCTGGATACCGTCAACGCGGTGATCGATAAGGTATGGAACTACTACCTTTCCGTCACGTTGCGATTCTAAAAGCCGGACGGAATTTGTATTGCTGACGAACGCCGCTGGAAAGGATCCGCTTTTCAGCGGCGTTCCCTCTTTCCACTCGGCGCACGTCTCCGGATCCGGTCCCCAGAAGACCCGGCTCATGACCGAAAGGCATTCCATGAGGGCCGTTTCCTTCCCGGAGACGGTGTCCAATCCTTTTTTCATCCCATCTTTCATCCTTATCAGTGTCGCCGCATCCGGCCGGGCATGAACGGAACCGGCGGCCGGAATCCGGGCGGCCGATTTGCGTCTTGCCACGGAGTCCGAACTATTATAAGGTCGACAGCGGTTTGATTTCAACGCTCATCCCCTGAATCAAAGGGTCCCGATGCTGAAACAGGGTCTTATCCAAGTCTACACCGGAACCACCGAACACTTCAACTTTGCGCCCATCGGTCTGAGTCTCAGGGCCGCGGGCCAGGGTCTCAGGATCCTGAACGCCTGTTTCACGCCCCATGAACTCTCTGAAGGAATCGACGCGGCCACGACCTTCCTCCGCCCCAATCTTGCCGTCGATTATTCTGCGGCCAGGGCGTTTTCAGGAGAAAACGGTCCGGACGGGGATGTTGTCCTCCACGCGTTTCAGTCGGCAAGGGAGGCCGCGCTGGATGGACGATTCGACATGGTGATCTTCAACGGGATCCATCCGCTCCTGAACCGCGGCATCATACCGTTTCACGACGTCCGTTCCCTCATGGCGGAGAAGCCCTCTCACGTGGAACTGGTCTTCTCCGGCCCCGGGGCGCCGGCGGAGATGACGGATGCGGCCGATCTGGTCACGGAAATGGTCGTTTCCCGCTCCCGTCCCCCCGAGGAGGAAAACGGGCTGGAGCACCGCCCCGGCTGCATCGAGGTCGTCACCGGGAACGGGAAGGGAAAGACCACATACTGCCTGGGAAAGGCCATGCTGTCCTCATGCACCGGGATCCTTTCCGCTTTTCTCCAGTTCATCAAGTCCCCGAAGCCCTACGGCGAGGTCAAGGCCATCCGGCGGCTTCCCCGTCTCCATATCGATACCATGGGAGAAGGATTCCTCATGTCCGATACCGAGGCTGCGAGAAAAAAGCACCTGGACGCCGCCCGGCTGGCGTGGGAACGCTGCCTGAGGGAAATTTTTTCGCTGAAATACGGCCTGGTGGCGCTGGACGAGATCAATACCGCCACCTATTACGGTCTGGTCCACGCGGATCGGGTCCGGGAGATGCTGTTTCTCAAACCCCGCGAGCTCCATCTGCTTCTGAGCGGCCGGAACGCCCACGCGGAAATCACCGGCGCCGCCTCGTGCGTGATCGAGATGCGGGAGATCAAACACCCGTTCAGGAAAGGCATCAAGGCCCGGAAAGGAATCGAATATTAACCATGGACGAAGGGAGACGGCCGGTTCCCCTCGCAAAGGCCGGAAAAAAGATGCACTCCGGCCGACGCCCGCCGAAGCGAGGCGATAACGTCCATCAAGGGAAGGAGGCATGGTCATGAAGATCCGAAACGGCGCGGAATACATGGAAAGCCTGAGGACCGTGACGCCCACCATCTATTACAAAGGGGAGCGCATAGCGGATGTCACCCGGCATCCGGCCACGGCTCCGCACGTCCGGGCGGCGGCCATGACCTATGCCCTGGCGGGCGACCCGGAATACCGGGACCTGGCCACCGCAACCTCTCACCTGACGGGCAGGACCATCAGCCGCTTTACCCATGTTCACCAGGACACACGGGATCTCATAAAAAAAATCAAACTGCTCCGGGTCCTCGGGCAGAAAACGGGGACCTGCTTTCAGCGGTGCGTGGGCCTGGACGGGATCAACGCGGTCTACAGCGTGGCCTACGAAATAGACCGTGAACTGAAAACCGACTATCTTGACCGTTTCAAAAAATGGCTCGTCCATGTCCAGGATGAAAACCTGATGGTGGTGGGCGCCATGACCGACCCAAAGGGGGACCGATCCAAAGGGCCGGAAGGACAGCCGGATCCGGATCAGTACGTCCATGTAACGGAACAGAGGACCGACGGGATCGTCATCCGGGGGGCCAAGATTCACATGACCGGCGCCGTCAATTCCCACGAAATTCTCGTCATGCCCACCGTGGCCATGAAGGAAGGGGCGAAAAACTACGCGGTGAGCTGCGCGGTTCCCATTGACGCGCCGGGCGTCACCCTGATCTTCGGCCGACAGGCCAGTGACGACCGGCGGGACCGGCGGGAACGGATAGACGCGGGGAACCTGTCGTTCGGAGTGGTCGGCGGCGAGGCCGTGATCGTTTTCGATGACGTGTTCGTGCCGCGCGAACGCGTGTTCATGAACGGCGAGACGGCGTTCACCGGCACCCTCGTCTACCGGTTTGCCGCCCATCACCGGGCCAATTACGGGGCCTGCAAAACCGGCCTCATGGATGTCCTGACCGGTGCGGTGAGCTACCTGACGCAGGTGCAGGGCACGGCGGGGGCGTCTCATGTGCGGGACAAGGTCACGGAGATGATCCACCTGTGCGAGACGCTCTACAGCTCCTCCATCGCCTGCTCCGCCGAGGGATGGGCCACGCCTTCCGGCGGCTACATGGTGGATACCATGCTGGCGAACGTGTGCAAACAGAATGTCACGCGCTTTCACTTCGAGGTGTCCCGCCTGGCCCTGGACCTGGCGGGAGGACTCATCGCCACCCTGCCCAGCCAGTACGACCTTGAAAGCCCGGCGGTGGGCGGCCTGGTGAGGAAATACTTCAGCGGCGCGTCCGGCATCCCCACGGAGCACCGGATAAAGCTCGCCCGTCTCATCGAGGCCATGACCGGCGGAACGGCCATGGTGGAATCGATGCACGGGGCGGGATCGCCCCAGGCCCAGCGGATCATGATTTTAAGGGAAGGACATCTGGAGAGAAAAATAAAGCTGGCCAGGGCCCTGCTGGGCATCCCGGGAAAGGACTAGCCTTCTTCTTTCGGCCGGACCATCCCATTTACGATAATCACCAGTTCCGGCTTTTCCGGAAGGTCGGTTTCAAGCCGGAAATAGCCGCTGTACTCTCCCGGCGATGGTGAATGATCGGTCAGCGTCAGGCGGTAGACATACCCCGGCCGGACCGGAACCAGTTCCCACCGCACCCGGTCTCCCAGGTCCTGCCGCACCCGCGTGATCTTCATGGGTCTCCGGTGGTTGTTGGTGATCTTTACCGCGGACCGGATGGTTCGGCCCGCCACTCCCCACAGGGAGACATAACCTCCCGGGTCGAGACCCACGTGCGGCCGGACCTCTCCCCTCAGGTACAGGGCGATGCTCATCCGCGCCCGGTCGTTGCACCAGACAAGGGCCTTCTTCTCAAACTTCCCCCTCACCCTGTCGGTGTTGATCCGAAGCCTAATCTTTC
>CAZCVB010000256.1:0-3563 GCA_964501805.1 uncultured Desulfobacteraceae bacterium
CGGCCTGCGGATTAGAAGTCCGCTGCTCTATCCAGCTGAGCTACAGGCGCAGAACCTCGATCTTCTCCCGGGGCGGCCGGCTGAACCGGTCATTGCAGATTACGTCCTTGTCGCAACCGTTCAAGACCTCCCGCAACACCGTATTGGTGTCTCCCTCCAGCCGGCCCATGATCTCTGCGAGGGTCTGCAGGTGAACCAGCCGCTTGCGGGTCTTCTTCTGGAAAGGAAGCCCCAGTGCGGGCTCTTCAAGGACCCGTGTCAGGCGGTTGAGGAAGGCCATGTCCAGATGGTCCGTGTCCGCATAAAGCAGGTCCACCCATTCCTGCTTCAAGGGCTTCGGGATCCGGTTGAGGCCGGACAGTGCCCCCGGATCCTTTCCCAGGGACAGGGACCGTTTCAAATCGTCGATCAGACGGCGGACCTCAAGGACCAGGTTCTCATCCCTGACCCGTTCGGCGATCAACGCCTCCCAGCGTTCCTCGATCTGCATCCGCACCCAGTTCCGGCCCCCTTCCGGCGGCAGGAAAAGCTCCAGGAATTGATTGTGCATTGAAACCAGCTCTTCCCGCGTCCGTTCGGGGATACCCGGTACCCGGTCCAGTGCCCTGTTCAACGCCCCTACCGTATCGGTCTTCAAACCTTTCTTTCCCGGGTTCTGCCGGAGCAGGAGATCCTCCCACTGCTGCCTCAATGACGAGAGTTCCAGCTTGATGAGAGAAAAAATAAGTCCCGATTTGGTGATGGCGTTTCTCAGGGAATCGGCAAGGAGATTGCAGGACTTGATCTTGTCCTCCACCAGCTGCCGCATGGCGTCCAGGGACTGCTGTCGCAACTGGTAGGAAAGGAGTTCCGTCCCCAGGGAACGGGACAATTTCTTGATGATCCGGGTCTCGGGACTGCCGATTTTGATGGTGTTGGGCCTGAAATGGATCTTTATGACGGCGATCACCACATAGTCGCTGTCTTCCCACAGGGTCTTCCCCTCTGAGGTCACGGGATACGGCAGGGCCGGTCCGTTGTCCAGAAAGAGGTCCTCCTTCCGCACCAAGACCGGCTCCATGTGGTGGTAGTCTTCCCATACCCCCTCCACCTGCAGCCGCACACTCCGCATGTCATGCTTCGGGGATTCGGCGGTCCAGCTCTTCTGCCTTTCCACGCACCACGCCATGGCCTCCAGGGGCCGGCCCGGTTCGTCCCGGTAGGCCGACCACGACTTCCCGGGCGGATTGTAATCGGACCGCTCCGGCAAGCCCCATGAGATGCGCCGCCGTTCGGGGTCGATGATACCCGAGGTCACCCGCTTCGCAATCATGTGCGGCGGTTTCCCGATCCTGTAAACCGTCCCTTTGAAGGCATTGGGGAGGCAGTACAGAATCGTCTCGATAATCTCTTTGCAGGCCCTTTCGAGGGCGTCCTTATCGATGTGGATGGTCAAAGGCCGATACCCTGATCTCTTTTCGTCCCGCACGCCGGAAAGGCGGGGACAAGCACCTGATTTAGATCGAGTAATGTAAACCTTTTCCAGGGTTTGTCAACAGGGAATTCCAATCTCCCGTCCCATTTGTGAATTATTTTCGATACCGCCGCCGGGCGGCATATTTCCCTTGCCCACAGGATATCGGTATCGTTTGAAAATTCCGGCGGTGCGGGAAAAGGGCGCGCCGACAACCGGTCCGCAGACGGCGAACCCGCTTGACATTGTTCCATTCCGGTGTCAAATAGGAATCATGACGGAACAGGCCTTTTATATCGACCGGTTACCTTCCCGGCTCCGGGACCCCCTCCTGGTCGCGGGCTTTGACGGCTGGGGAAACGCCCTGGACGTCTCAAGGGCCATGGCGGCCTACCTGATCCGAAAGCTGGAGGCCCGCCCTTTCGCCCGCATCAACCCCGATCTCTTTTATCGCTACGACAAGGCACGGCCCATGGTAAATATTGAGAACGGGATCCTGGAAAAAGTCACCCCTCCCGGCGGGACCTTTTTCTCCGCCGAAACCCGGCCTCACGGCAGGGGGATCGTCATCCTTGCCGCCGGGGAACCGCACCTTCGATGGACCCGCTTTGCGGACCGCTTACTTTCCCTGTGCGAGGACCTGGGCGTAAAGACGGTCATCACCCTGGGCAGCATGTACGACAATGTCCTCCATTCCGACAGGATCATCTCCGGAATCGCCTCCAGCAATGACCTCCTTTCCCGGCTCAGGGAAAAAAATGTAATTCCCGTCAACTATAACGGGGAAAGCGCCATCCATTCCACCCTCCTTTCGGAGGCGCAAAGGAGAGGAATCGACTGTATCAGCCTGTGGGGCCACTGCCCCTACTACCTCGAAGGAACCACCCACTTCGGCCTTTTATCCGCCCTGGGCGACCTTCTGTCGTCTATTGGAGACTTTGAACTGGACATCAGCGGGATTGAGGACCGCTGGAGGGAGCTGAACACCCAGATCCGGCAGTTGATTGACAAGACGCCGGAATTTCAGAAGATCATCCGAAAAGTACGAAAGGCGAAGGTCCGGGGTTCGTGGGAAAACATAAAGGATTCTCTGAAAAAAGGGGACAAGGTCATCCCCCTTAAGGACTTTCTGGATCCCGATTGAACACCCGACAAGCCCCTGAAAGGGATTGTTCAAATCTTTTCCCTTATTGCCGCCACCAGATCGGGGAGGATTCGGGCGGCGTTCCCCTCGAGGAAGACATCCGTGATGCTGTCGGTGAGGTGGGTGCGTTCCTTGTTGATCTCGATCAGTTTCGCCCCGTTTCGTTTTGAGACGGCGGGGATGGTATTGGCGGGCGATACGGCGGCGGAAGTCCCCACGATCATCAGGGCCCGGGCCGTGGAGGCAAGCTGGAAAGAACGGTTCATGGCCTCGCCCGGAATGGCCTCGCCGAAAAAAATCACGTCCGGTTTCAGAATTCGTCGGCACGCACATCGGGGCGGATGCCGGTCCTTTTTTTCCTCCCTGCGGTAACGTCTCCCGCACCACAGGCAGGAAAGCGTCCGGGTGTTTCCGTGGTATTCGATCACATCGGTCGATCCGCCGGACTGGTGGAGACTGTCCACGTTCTGGGTGATGACCGTTTTCAAGAGGCCCATCTTTTCCATTTCGCCCATGGCCCTGTGGGCCGCGTTCGGAGAGGCCTTTCCGATCACCGCTTCCATTTCCGTGAGCATGCGCCAGACCTTTTCCGGGTCGGCCCGAAAAGCGCCGATGGAGGCATATTCCGCCGGATCGAACCGGTCCCATAACCCGCCCCTGCTCCTGAAATCCGGGATCCCCGACTCCACCGAAATACCCGCGCCCGTGAGGGCGATGGTCAGCTCTGACCGCACGAGAATATCGGCTGCCTGTTCGATTAATTCCGACGTGTATGCCATGCCGTTCCTCCGTCCTTTACAGCTACGCCCCTTGCCGAGCGGGAAAACGCCATGTCCCCCCTGTCCCGGTCATCCATTTGGCAACCACGGGGCTTTTTCCGGGCGGGAAAGC
Source organism: uncultured Desulfobacteraceae bacterium (assembly GCA_964501805.1). GTDB lineage: Bacteria > Desulfobacterota > DSM-4660 > Desulfatiglandales > Desulfatiglandaceae > CAZCVB01. The sequence continues at coordinate 3,489 of CAZCVB010000256.1, forward strand.
GGGATGTTCCCGCCACTTACGTTCGCTTCGCCGTCCATGGCTCCGCTCACTGCCGGTTTCGGCCCTTCGGCGTCC
>CAZCVB010000257.1:0-3563 GCA_964501805.1 uncultured Desulfobacteraceae bacterium
ACGGGGCGCCGGAGGGGCAACCGGCCGGGACGGAAAAAGGGGGTTCGGGCGATAGGCCGTGAGTGCCAGATTCAGCACGCGGGGGACAGGTTGGGGAGCGGTTTCGTGTCTCAACCGGGGGGACGGGATGAGCAGGAGGAGTGCGTGCAGCACAATGGCCGACGCCGCGGCATACAGCAATCGTCTCACTTTTCCCGGTCCGCTTCAGACTGGAGGGAAACCTTTCGGATGCCTGCCTCCCGGATCCGGTCCAGGACCCGGAAAAGCTCCTGGTACGAAAGCCGCCGGTCCGCGAAGAGCAGGACCCCTGTTTCACGATCCCTTCGGGCCCTGTCTTTCAGGAAGGTCGCCAGGTTTTCCATGGCCACCGGCACCTTGTCCACGAACACGGACCCGTCCCGCCGGACGGTCACGGACAGGTCGGCGTGCCTGTCGATCCCCGCACCGGCGGAGGTCGGCAGCAGCACCGGCAATCCCCTGTGAACGGCCATGGAAAGCATGGCATAGATAAAAAAGACCAGCAATAGAAAGACCGTGTCGATGAGGGGAAGCATTTCGATGCGGGCCTTCCGCGATCTTGTGACGTTCACCTTCATTGCCGGGACGCCTCCGCATCAACTCCCTGCGTCAGCTTCTCATAAACAATTTCGAGGCTGGTGGCGTACTTTTCAATGGCCAGCGCCGCGTACTCAACCCGCGAGTTGAAATAATTGTACGGGAAAACCGAGAGGATGGCGATGGCCAGCCCGGCCGCCGTGGTAATGAGGGCCTGGGCGATCCCGGCGGTCACCGCCCGGGGATGCGCGATCCCCGCCGTTCCCAGGGACTCGAAGGAAACGATGATCCCGATGACCGTCCCGAAGATCCCCAGGAGGGGCGCCACCGTGATCATGGTATCCAGCACGTTCATGAAACGGCGCATCTGCTTGATCTCTTCCGCCGCAGCCGCTTCCATGGCACGGGACATGGAAAACTCCCGGTGGAGGATGCCGGCCACCAGTATCCGCACGATATAATCCATGGATCCGGCCACCTTTTCCCTGATGAGGTCCCACTCCCCCGTGCGGCTCAGTTCCAGGACCCGGTCCACCAGGGACCGGTCCCGCCGTGCGGCGAGACGGGCCCAGAAAAAGGCCCGTTCGATGATAACGGTCAGCACGATAATGGAACAGGCCAGAAGCGGGTACATGACCGGCCCGCCGCTGATGAAGATCTCCAGCATGTTTTGTCTCCCCTCCACCGGCTTCACTGACGGTGATTCATTATAACAGCCCGCCCGGGGAAACTGTCAATTCATAAAACCGGACCGGTACCCCCTCCTCGCGGGGAAGTACCGGTCACCGGAAGAGAACCGCGGGCAACGGTTCCGGCATCAATATTCAAACGTCAGCCGGAAAGAAACGAACCTGCCGGCGCCCGGAAATCCTTCGAGCGTGGTCTTTCCAAAAGGAGGCGACGCCGTGAAGGTCCCCATGTAGGTGTCATACTCCTCGTCCAGCAGGTTGTCGGCCTGAAACGACAGGATCCAGCGGTCGTAGATCCGCTGTGACAGCTTGAAATCCACCGTCCAGTAGCCCCCCAGGGTGTACTTGACGGTCCTGTATGCCGTCCCGAAGGGGACCACCGCCTCATCACGGTAAAAGACCCGGTTGCTCACGTACCGGGCCACGCCCGTGGCCGTAAGCCCGAAACGGGACCACCAGGTCACGGCGCCTTTGAACTGGTGATTCGGCGTATAGGTGGCCCGGCGCTTTCGCCAGTTGTACCGCAGATCCACGGTCGGCCACCAGCTCTGGTAATAGTATTCCTTTCCCTCTTCGGTGGCGTCTAAGTAGGTATAGTCGAGGGAAAGGGTCGTGTTGTAAAAGGGCCCGACTTTGACCCCCGCCTCCAGGCCGTCGGCCTTGTAAGTGCGGAGGTTTTGCGGGGTCCACACCCCGGTCGAATCGGGGCCCCACTGGATCTTGTCGTCGATGTCCCAGTGAAAAAAGGAACAGGTGAAAAACACCCTGTCCCCGGCCAGCGACTGCTCCAGGGTGACATCCGAATGCCATCCCGTTTCCGGATCCAGGTTCGCATTCCCTTTTGTCCACGGTCCTGCCGGCCAGTACAGATCGTTGGGCGTGGGAGCGCGGAAATGGCGTCCCGTGCTCAGCTTGAGGGCGGTCTTTTCCCATGGGTTGAAAATCATCCCGAACCGGGGGAGGTCCTCGTTTCCGAACTGGGAATGGTCCTCGTGCCTGAGCCCGATGATTCCCTTGAAATACCGGCACGGCCGGTACTGGATCTCGCCGTAAACACCGGTGGTGTGAAGATCCGCGTCCGTGGACGTCCGGGTGGCGGGAAGCTCGGCGCCGCTTCCGTCCAGGTTGACGCCCGTGTTTTTCCAGTCATAGTGTTTGTACTCGGTTCCCACCAGTATGCTGATCCCGGAAAAAGGCGTGAGGGTCACATCCCCTTCCACCCCGAGGACCCGGTTGTCGGTCCAGGTTCTCGACCCCACCAGGCTCCCGCCGAAATTGACGTACCGGGTGTAGTTCTCGTTCTCCATGGAGGTGTAATCCCCCCTCAGGCGAAGATCCAGCCACGAGAGGGGTCGGCTCTTCAGGTGAAAGACCAGGTGACTGTCTTCATCGCCGCCGTTGTCCAGCAGGCTGCCCGATCGGCTGTCGTAGACCTTGACGCCCGCCACGTAGAAATCACCCGTGCCTTTGGGCGGCCCCACACCGGGCCGCCCGTAATCCCGGTCGATATAATCTCCGTACAGGCTCATGTACAGGGGGGCTCCCTTGTCCAGCACCAGTTTCATCGTGACATCGGTATGGTCCAGTTCCGCGTTCTTCCGGAACCCATCCGTGGCCCGGTGGGTGGCGGTCAGGTAATACCCGAAATCCCCGGACAGGAACATGCCCTGCTCGGCGGAGAGCTCATAGGTGTCGTCGGATCCGTATCCGGCGCTCGTCCTGAAGTCGATCCGGCCGCGCTCGGGACTCTTGGTAAAAATATTGACGGTGCCGCCCATGGCCCCGGAACCGTACAGGAGGGAGCCCGCTCCCTTGACCACCTCGATGCGGTCGATACTGTTGAGCGGGATCCGTCCTACGTCCGCGGTTCCCAGAGACGGGGAGTTGACGTTCACCCCGTTTACAAAAACCTGGGTCCCCTCGCCGCCGATGCCGCGGATATGGATCTGCTGGGAGGCCCCTCCGTAATCCCCGTAGGTCCGCCAGTCCACGCCCGGCTCATTGGCCAGGAATTCCCCCAGCGTGGCGGCGGGCGACTCGTCGATCTGGGTCCGGTCCTTCAGGACCACCGAATTGGCCACGTCCTTCCGTTTTTCCTCGGTCTTGGTGGCGGTAACCACCACCTCGTCCATGGTATAAACCGGGGACTCCCCTTTTTGAACCTCTTCAGCAACAGTAAGCCCCGGCGCCCCCAACAGAATGGCAAGAGCAAAAAAAACCCATCGTCTGGTCATCCCTTCCTCCTTTTGTTCCTGTCCGGGGCAAAAAAATCCCCGGACCGACTTGAATCGATCCGGGGATTTCCCTTTTTTATCCTCT
>CAZCVB010000258.1:0-3540 GCA_964501805.1 uncultured Desulfobacteraceae bacterium
GGCCTGACCGTCGTGGACCGGAAGGTGGTCTCCGGAAAGGTGAAGATCCGGCTGCTGGTGGACCGGCTGGGATCATGGAAGACCGGGCCCCTGTCTATCTCCTATATGGATAAAGCGGGAAAGACCCATGAACTCGGGACCGGCCCCGTTTCCCTCCGGGTGGGCTCCAACCTGGGCGATGATCCCCGGAAGGCCCGGCTCCGGCCCATCCGGGGAATCCTTCCCACCCGGCCCCTGTGGAAACGATACCTGCCGTGGATGGCGGGGATCGCGGGGGCGCTTCTCGTAGCGGGGTGCATCTTCTTCTGCTTCAGGAAGCGCCGCCCCCGCGATGTGGACGCCTTTCCCGCGGATCCGCCCCATGTCCGGGCCAGGCGCGAGATCGAGGCCCTCGCCGCGGCCGGGATATTTGAACGGGGGGATGCGCGGGAATTCTATTTCCGCCTCTCCGAAATCGTGAGGCGGTACCTCGGCGCTCTCAGGGGTTTCCCGGCCGTGGAAATGACCACGGAGGAGATCGCCGCGCGTTTGAAAACACAGCGGGACCGGGGGCTGCTGCCGCTGTTGCGCTACGCCGATCTGGTCAAGTTCTCGGACGCGGCGCCTTCCCGGGCGAAAAAGGACGAGACCGTGAAACAGGCCCTCTCCTATATCGAGGAGACCTGCGGGGACCTGGAAGGGGGGCCCGAAACAGGGGATGCCCGGAGGATCGTCCCATGATGTTTCGTTTCGCATACCCGGCGCTCCTGTTTCTCCTGGTTTTGCCGGCCGGCGGGCTTCTCCTTTCCATGTGGCGGAAACCGGCCGCCCTTACCTGTTCCATCGCCTCCGGGCTGGCCCGGTTTGCAGGAAAAGGACCCCGCATCATGGGCCTGGTCCCGGCGGTGTTGCGGGCCCTCTGCCTTGTCCTGCTGGTCCTGGCGGCGGCCCGTCCCCAGTTTTACAGCGTGTCCCGCGAGATCCGGTCTCCCGGGGTGGATATCATGCTGTGCATCGACACATCGGGATCCATGCAGGCGCTGGACTTCCGGCTGGATGACCGGCCTGTTTCCCGCCTGACGGCGGTCAAGAAGGTGGTGAGCGATTTTATCACCAAACGAAAGACGGACCGGATCGGCCTGGTGGTATTCGGCGCGGCGGCCTTTACCCAGTGTCCCCTGACCCTGGACAAGGGCCTCCTCCTGGAACTGGTGAAGCGGATGAAGATCGGCATGGCCGGGGACCGGACGGCCATCGGGTCCGCCGTTGCCGTGGGCGGAAAGCGCCTGAAGGACCTGAAGGCCAAGTCCAGGATCCTGATCCTCCTCACGGACGGCAGGAACAATGCGGGCGAGATCACGCCCGAAGAGGCGGCGGAAGCGGTCCGGGCCGTGGGCGTTAAGATCTATACCATCGGGGTGGGCGGATTCGGCCCGGCACCCTTCCGGGTCCGGACCCTCTTCGGCACCCGGATCCTTCGCCGGCGGGTGGACCTGGACGAGACAACCCTGAAAAAGATCGCGGCCCTGGGCGGAGGAGAATACTTCAGGGCCGCCGACAGCAAGCGGCTGGCCGAGATATATGATATCATCGACCGGGCGGAAAAGACCGAGGTCAAGGTGAAACAATTTTTCCATTTCCGGGAACTGTATCCCTGGTTCCTGGTCCCGGCGCTGGTCCTGCTGGGGTTGGAACTCTCCCTGAGAGCCGTTTTCCTGAGGGTGATCCCATGACCTTCGCGCACCTGTGGGTCCTGCACTTCCTGTGGCTGCTCCCCGCGGCCGGCCTGGCGCTGGCGGCGGGCAACCGGAAAAAGCGGCGGGCCATGGAGCGGCTTGCCGATCCGGAACTCCTTTCGCGGCTGTGTGTCCGTCCGTCCCCGGGGAGGATTTTCCTGAAATCGGTCTTTCTGCTGACGGGCCTGGGCCTCATGATTTTCGCGCTGGCCGGGCCCCGGTGGGGAAGCCACTACGAAGAGGTCTCCCGGAAAGGCGTGGACATCATGGTGACGGTGGATGTGTCTCCCAGCATGATGGTATCGGATATCAAGCCGAACCGGCTGGAGAGGGCCCGCCGGGAGATCCTCGATTTCCTGCGGGTGGCCCGGGACCGCGTGGGCCTGGTGCCGTTCTCCGGGGCCGCCTTTGTCCAGTGCCCGTTGACGCTTGATTACGGCGCGCTCCGGATGTTTATCGGCGAGATGGGTCCGGACCTGATCCCCGTGCCGGGAACCGACCTGGGCGCCGCCATTGACACGGCCCTTTCCGCGTTCGACTTTACATCCGAGACCGACAGGGTCATCCTTTTGATCACGGACGGGGAAGACAATGAAAACCGGGGGGTGACGGCGGCCCGGAGGGCGGCGGAAAAGGGGGTGCGGATCTTCGTCTTCGGCATGGGGGATCCCGCCGGCGGCCCTGTCCCGGCGACGGATGGAAAGGGCGGGTTCAAAAAGGACAGGACCGGCAGGATGGTCCTGTCGAAACTCAACGAAGAAGGTCTCCGGCGGATCGCCGATATCACGGGAGGAACCTATGTCCGTTCCGTGGCCGGGGACCTGGACCTGGATGTGCTCTATTTTGAAGGGATCCGGTCCGAGACCACGGCCAGGGCCCTGAAAAGCGGGAAGATCCGCGTGTCCGAGGAGCGGTTCCCCCTGTTTCTCCTGGCCGCCTTCTTGTTCCTGTTCCTGGAGAGTGTCATTACCGGAAGAGAAAGGGGCCGGCGAAACGGCGTGTGGGCGGGATTTTTCCGGTTTCGGAGAATCTTCCCGGTTTTCCTGGGGATGGTTTTTATCGGCATCCCGTCCGCGCGGGCGGCGGCCGCCGGGGATCCGGATGACCTGTACCGGAAGGGCAGGTTCAAGGAGGCGGAAGCGGCCTACGCGGAGAGAGACATGAACCATCCGAAAGATATCCGGTACCGCTACAACCGGGGGTGCGCGGCCTACCGGGGATCGGACCTCGACGCGGCCCGGGCCGCCTTTTCCAGTGTGCTCCGGCGGACCAAAGACCGGGATGTTCGGTTCAGATCCCTGTATAACCTGGGGAATACCGCATACAGGCAGGGCGATTTCAGGGAGGCCGTGGACCGGTACCGGGCGGCTATTCTGCTGAACCCGGAATGCAGGGACGTAAAATACAACCTGGAACTGGCCCTCCGCGGACTGGAGAAACAAAAGCGGGAGCAGGAAAAACAAAAGACGAAAGAGAAGAAGGGAAACCGGCCGGACCAACCGGGCCGTTCGGGACAGGACCGAAAAAATTCGGGGAACGGGAAAAAGGAGAAGGGCGGTCCGGAAAAGGATAAGAGATCCCCCGGAAAGGCCTCCCAGGACCAGGACCGAAAGTCGGGGAAGGGAGAAAAGGGCGGTGGAGGGGAAAAATCGCCCGAAAAAGAGGCGGCCCGTCCGCAGGGCGGGGATCAGCGGTCCGGAGAAGGTCCGGGCTCCGACCTGTCGGGCCGCTTGAAACCCATGGATGCGATGCCCGGGAAACAATCCGCTTCCCCGGCGCCCCGGGCCGGGGCCGGGCTGGACCGGAAAAAAGCGGAGGCGCTGCT
>CAZCVB010000259.1:0-3531 GCA_964501805.1 uncultured Desulfobacteraceae bacterium
TCTCAAGGGGGTGGATGGGAAGGTCTATGCCCTGGCCCAGGGCGCGCTTTCCGTAGGCGGATTCAGCGCCGGGGGCGCGGCCGGGGGAGGCGTCACCAAGAACCATCCAACAGTGGGTAGGATCAGCGGCGGGGCCACTGTGGAGCGGGAGGTCCCCCTCTCGCTCAAAAACAGGCATTCGTTGACGCTGATCCTGAACAATCCGGATTTCAACACGGCCGCCAGGATCGCCGGCGTGATCAACGCCCGCCTGGGCGACACCGTGGCCAGGCCCGTGGACTCGGGGACCCTGAAATTGACCGTCCCGACGGGATTCCGGCGGCAGGTCGTCAATTTTCTGGCAAGAATCGGCGACATGGATGTGACCCCGGACTGCGTGGCCAAGGTGATTGTAAACGAAAAGACCGGAACCGTGGTGATCGGTGAGAATGTCCGGATCTCCAGGGTGGCCGTGGCCCACGGGAACCTGAGCATTGAGGTGAAAGAGGGGAGAAACGTCTCTCAGCCGGCCCCCTTTGCGCCGGAATCCGGCGGGGCGGCCCCGGCCCAGATGGACGGGGGCGTGGTGGTCGCCCCCGGCGGAAGCACCGTGGTGACCCCCGAAACAAACGTGACCGCCGTGGAGGAGAAAAATCGTCTTCTGCTGGTGCCGGAAGGGAAGACCATCGGGGAACTGGTGAGGGCGCTGAACGCCATGGGGGTGACGCCGAGGGATCTGATCACCATTCTCCAGGCCATGAAGGCGGCAGGCGCGCTTCAGGCGGAACTCGAAATTCTGTAGGGAGAGCGGGACATGTTGAACGGCATATCACAGACACCCGTTTCGGGAGGGCCGGTGGATAGTCCGGCCGAGCGCAGGCTGGAGAGGACCTGCCGGGAATTTGAATCCATTTTCCTCTCTCATCTGCTGAAGAGTATGCGAAAGACCGTTCCCGGCGGCGGCCTTTTTCTCAACAACAACGTGGGGGAAATCATGAAGTCCATGTTCGATGAAAATCTCGCCCTGGAGATCGCGAAGGGCGGCGGCATCGGTCTTGGACGAATGCTTTTCGAGCGATTGAAAGGGTAGGGAAGGGCCGGCCGGTTTTGACCGGATGTTACAGCTTTTTTCTTTTCTGCCGATAACAGGGTAAAGAGGGAGTTTCATGATGGGGGACAATGCGATTCGATCTCTTGAAATGCTCATATACGAAAAGGTCCTCCTCTACGAAGACCTGCGTGGCTGTCTTGAGGAAGAGCGGGAATGCCTGATCCGGGTGGACCTGGACCGTCTGTGGGAGCTGTCCCGGCGGAAAGAGGCGCTTTGCGCCGGCATCAGGGACGTGCGCACGCGTCTTCAGGCCGCCGCCGGTCTGGAATCTTCACGGTTTTCATTTGATTTCATGGGGATCCTGGATCGTGTTCCCGCGGAGTTCAGGCCCCGGTTCCACGGTCCTCACCTGCGGTTGATGAAGTCGAAGGCGGAGATTGAGAGTCTGAGAAGAGAAAACATGGCGTTCCTGGACGAATCGCTCCGTTTCCTGGACGAGATTATTTCCATCATTTCGGGGAAACAGGAGAACCGGGCCGTGTACGATAGAAACTGCCGCCTGATGGACGCGCCGGCCGACGCGGCGCTGAGACGGGAGGTGGTCTGACCATGGGAGGCCTGGGATCGGCGCTCGATATTGCCAGGAGCGCTCTCAACGTGCAGCGATACGGGCTGGAAGTGACGGCCCATAATATCGCCAATGTCAATACGCCCGGATACAGCAGACAGAGTCCCATGCTTACGGCGAAACCGCCTGAACCGTTCGGCGGCGTTATCCTCGGGCATGGCGTGGACCTCACGAACGTCACGAGGGCGGGAGACCGGTTCATCGAGAAGCGGCTCATGGACCAGAAGTCGGGTATGGCCTCCTCCGGGGAGATGGAAAACTACATGAAGATCCTGGAAGGAGTTTTCAACGAGGATCCTGAAACCGGAATGAGCGCCATGCTGTCCCGGTTCTGGAACCTCTGGCAGGACGTGGCCAACAATCCTTCCGGCACGCCGGAACGGGTGGCGCTTCTCCAGCATGGGGTCTTTCTCTCCGAGCGGTTCAACTCGCTGGATTCGGATCTGGCCGCTCTTGAGAGAGAATTGACCGGTTCCATCGGCGTCGGCATACAGTCGGTGAATGAACTCACGGCCCAGATCGCCGACCTCAACGCCAGGATCGCGCGCATGGAGCTGCAAGGTGATGCCAATGATTTGAGGGACAAGCGAAACGAACTGCTTTCCAACTTATCGGAATACCTGGATGTAAACGCCTTTGAACAGTCCGACGGATCCCTCACGGTGGTGGCGGCCCGCGGGTGTGTCCTGGTTCAGGGAAATAACAGTTACGACTTGGAACTGGGCGGGGACAACAGTGACCGGGTCCGATGGCAGGCCTCCGGAGGATCCACCGTTGATATCACCAATTATATCGGGAAGGGGAAGCTGGCCGGATGGCTCGACATGCGGGATGAAATCATCGCCAAGTACAAACGGGACCTGTCTACCGTGGCAAAGGAATTCATCTGGATCATCAACCGGCAGCACAGTCAGGGCGTTGGTGCCCATGCTTTCAGCGCGGTGACAGGGGAGTACACAGCATCGGATCGCACGGTGGAACTGGCCGACCAGGGATCCGGGCTCGATTTTTTCGACAAAATCAAGGATGGGACTTTCAATCTGTGGGTCTACGCTCCGGACGGCACCCCCATCGGCGGCGCCCCGTCGGTGATCACCATCGATGCGGATCCGGGTGGCACCACCCTCGAGGGCCTTGCCACGGCCATTGATGCGGTTTCGAACATAAACGCCGCCGTGACCGCGGACGGCCGGTTTTCGATCCAGGCGGACAGCGGCTACACGTTCGCCTTTTCAAAAGATGACAGCAATGTGCTGGCGGCCCTCGGGATCAACACTTTTTTTTCGGGAGCCGGTTCCGGCGGCATGGCGATGGGGGAGAAGGTGACATCGGATACCAGGCTTATCGCTGCGGCCCAGGTAGGCAGCGACGGCCGATTCGCCCCGGGCGACAATACCAATGCCCTGGCCATCTCCGGCCTTCAGTACACATCCATGGATATTGCCAGGTGGTCATGTGACCGGGTCAACGGAAATAGCGAGGAGCGCGTTACGGCCACCATTGAGAGTTACTACCATGCCATGGTGGGACACATGGGCGTTACCTCGTCCGGTATTTCGAGGGAGCGGGCCATGAACGAGGAAATGGTCAAGCGGCTCGGGGATATCCGGGACAGCATCTCCGCTGTGTCCCTTGATGAGGAGATGACCAACCTTATCAAATACCAGCATGCGTATCAGGCGGCGTCCAAGCTGGTCACCGTTTCCGACGAGATGCTCGATACCCTGCTCAGTATGAAGTAGACATTCTCCATTTCCCGACGGCCCGGAACCGGATCCGAGAAGAATTTTTCACGGGGGGAGGGAGGAACCGAATGAGAGTCGCCAACAAAACCATTTACGAGACGGTCAAATTCAATTTGGGAAACGCCACA
>CAZCVB010000260.1:0-3516 GCA_964501805.1 uncultured Desulfobacteraceae bacterium
GGGGGGCCCGGAAGATCACCCTGCGGGCCGTGTCTTCCGTGACGCGCGGGGTCGGCCTTTTTCCGTGCCGGCCCGGGATTTCCCTTGAACTTCGAATAATTACGGAATAAAATGAGACACGACTACCAAAAATCAACCTTAAGGAGGACGGTCTCATGAAACGGTATGGCGATTTTATCACAGCGGAAGAGGACCTGGCGCTTTTGACCACCATCCGGAAATACATTGATCGGGAGGTGATGCCGGTCCGGATGCAGATGGACGAAGATTACGAAGCCTTCAGAAAGGCATATGAAGGACTCGTCAAACTGGGCGTTCAGAAACGGGGATTCTCCCCGAAATACGGCGGTCTCGGGATCCGTTCCGCCGCCACCATCTGCGCCATATCCGAGGAGATCGCCCGGGGGGACAGCGGCCTTTCGCTTCACGCCCTCATCGTTCCCTGGTGCCTGGCCGCGGCCATGGGCGCCCGGAACACGGCAGTGATGGATAAATTCATCCCCATGTTCTGCGACGATACGCCCCGTTGCGGGTGCCTGGCCCTCACCGAACCGGCGGGCGGTTGCAACATCGAGGACGGGGCCGAGCACGGCATGACGGTCCGCACCAGGGCCGAGCCGGACGGGGATGAATGGGTCATCAACGGGGAGAAGATGTGGCCCAGCGGCGCGGGCGTTGCGGATCTCTACTGCGTGGTCTGCACCACGGACCCCAAACAGAAAGAGGAGGGGCTCGCCCTGATCTACGTTCCCAAGGGCACGCCGGGTCTCACGTTCGGAAAACCCGAGGACAAGATGGGGATGAAGGTGACGGACGTCAACGCCGCCATATACTTTGACAACGTAAGGGTGCCTAAGGAATACCGGGCCGGCGGCCCGGGACTCGACTGGAAACTCTTTCGGAACAATATCAGCTGGGGCCGTCTCACCAGCGCGCCCATGACCCTGGGGAACGCGCAGGCCGTCCTGGAAATCGTCACCGAATACTCGGCGACACGGGCCTACGGCGGGAAACCGGTCCGAAACCATTCGCTCCAGGCGGCCATGATCGCGGACATGGCCATCGGCATTGAGTCGGCCAGGGCCTTTTATCTCTCCGTGGCCGCCATGTTCAACAACCGCAAGAAGTTCGGCGCCATCGGCGGCGACTACATGCTGGGCCGTGCCAGCGCGGCCAAGGTATACGCCTGTGACGTTACCGAAACGGTATGCAACCGGGCCATGGAATTGATGGGGTCCTACGGTTACGTGCGTGACTATCACGTGGAAAAGTATCTGCGGGACAGCAAGATCATCCAGCTGTGGCTGGGCGGCGGTCAGCTGGCCCGCCTTGACGTGGCGCAAAGTTATTACCCGTATGCCGTGTAAGCCCGCAACCCCTGGAGCGGCGGAGAACACCCTGGGGACGAACATGCCGGAAGAAAAAGACGACGTACTGCTGAACCGGATCGAAAAGGCGGCCCATGATTACGAAAGGGATTATCACGGCTGTTCCAGGTGTGTTCTGAAACCGCTTCAGGATTTCCTGGGTCTGGGAGATGCCCGGACCCTCAGGTCCTCGACACCCCTGGCGGCCGGGATCGCCATGCGCGGCGAAACATGCGGCGCCCTGGTGGGAGGGATGCTGGCGCTGGGTATGGTCACCGCCGACGATGATTTTGAGGATCCGGCGGCCCTCACCCGATCCCTTGCAGCCGGATTCCGGCTGGCGAGGGCCGTGGAAAAGGAGATCGGGAGCACCAGTTGCACACGGATCCAGACCGACCGGCTGGGAAGGTTCTACAGCCTCGCAGACCCGGAACAATACCGGGCATTCATCGAGGCCGGAGGGTATATAGAATGCCCGAAGGTCGTAGGCAGGATCGCCCGCATCACCGCCGCCTTTATCCTCGAATACCGGAAGAAAAAACGGTCATAGCCCGGGTCTCAGGGCCGTCGGTTCATCGAACCCTCACATGATTTTTTCGAGTTCGTCCTTGGACACCTTGAAGGTATCGTCAAATTCCTGCCAGAACTTCTTGTCCTTGTTTTTCCAGCCTTCTCCGAAACGCTCGTCAAAAAAGGAGCCCAAGCGGGCAAACCAGCCGCCCGGCTTTTCGATTCCTTTTTCCTGGGCCAGGAGGATTTCCTTGAGGTAGAGGTCGATCTCGTCGATTTTATCCTTCGGGATATACGACTTCGCCCCAAGCCGGATGGATCCCACAAGGTTATCCGGATTCAGCCCGTGGGCCGTCAGCATCAATGCGGGAATTTTTTTCTCCGTGGCGATGTCCAGGAGATCAAATCCCCTCACCCCCATGATGTCCAGGATGGCGGCGTCAAAGTGTCCATTTTCGAGAAGATTTTTCGCCGAGTCGAATGTTGAGGCCGTTTCGACATCACAGATATCGAGGATTTCTTTCAGGGTATCCAGGATGTCCGGTTCATCATCCACCGCGAGAATCTTTTTCCCTTTCAGGATGTCATCACTGGCCATATTGCGTTTCCTCCTCACTGTTTCGGGTCAGCCCCATTTCAGCCTCTTTCAAGCCCGTTCACCGCGTTTCATACTATCCCCGTACCGCGGGGTAGTCAAGATGGTATTGAATGAATTAAAAAAACATTTGACTTCTTTGCCGCGCAGGGATATAAAAATTTTGAAAAGAGACCGACCGGTCTGATTGTTCAGCCCCCGAGCCAACTCCATCCTTATTTTGCTCATGGAAGGCAACAACGGTCGTCCCTCCGAAAAGCCATCCGGATCACGGCGTTATCCGCCCGACACGGCGGGACATTCGGTCCCGGCCCAGACCGGAAGACGGAACGACCTCCTCCGGTCCTTATTTTAAGGACTCAAGGATAACGGTGACACCCCATGAACCTGAAAGATAAAATCATCTCCGAATCCCTGAGGCTTTTTTCTTTGAAAGGATTCCTGAGCACGTCGATCCAGGACATCATGGATGCCGCCCACACCTCCAAAGGGGGTCTTTACAACCATTTCAGAAGCAAGGAAGATCTCTTTCTGACGGTGCTGGAGGAGGCCCGGAAAATCTGGCGCGACAATAACCTCGAGGGGCTTGATCAGATTCGGGACCCACTTGCCAAGGTCAAGCAACTCCTGGAAAATTACCGGGACCGGTATCTCAAGGACACCCGGAAACTCCCCGGAGGCTGCATCTTCGTGACCCTTTCCGTTGAACTGGACGACCAGCGGCCTCACCTATCCCGGGAGCTGAACAAGGGATTCGTCGGATTGAAGGCAATGCTCAACAAGTACCTGGACGAAGCCAGAAGAACAGGGAGAATCCGGAAAACGTGTGACGTCAGGGCCGTCACGGAATTGATTTTTTCTGTGATCCTCGGAACGGCCGTAATGTACGGCGTCGAAAAAGACCCCGCGACATCGGACCTGGCGATCAACTCCCTGCTGGATTATATCGACGCCCTGTCCACAGAATCCGGCATCCCGGCCCCGCCATAGTCTGAAAAATCGATTCCGTCCTCGGAAACCACGAGGCCGGGCATTGCAGTGCGT
>CAZCVB010000261.1:0-3506 GCA_964501805.1 uncultured Desulfobacteraceae bacterium
TGGTGCGAAAGGGTCTCATCAGGATGCTCACGGCCCGGCTTTGCCGGATGTAACGGCCCGGAAACCAGGGCCCGGGTTCAGAGATTCCGCCTGAGGAAGAAGGACGGCAGAGGCTGTTGTCTCAAGGGTTGGAAAAAAGTTGATGGAAATTTTCAGTGGCAGTTATCATGAAACAGGAAAAAAGTCAAGAAACAAGTGACGTTAAGGACGGCGGGAGCTTCTGGAACCGGTATGTCCGGGCGGTGAGGCGGGAGGGCGTGCCCGAGTATCAGCAGCGGTGGTACGTGATCCGGGCAAAGGAGTTCCTCAAGGCCCATGCCGGGACGCCGGTGAAAGAGCAGAATGCGGAAAACGTTCGGGCCTATCTTGAAGAATTAGGCAGAAAAGACAGGTTGCAGGACTGGCAATTCGTTCAGATCGTGCATTCACTCCGGATCCTCTTTTCCCGGGTGATCCGGGCCGGATGGGCAAAGGATTTCGACTGGGAATATTTCAAACGATCCGCGAAAACGCTGACGCCGAAACACCCGACATTGCGGCGGGAATCCGATTCACTTGCCCGGAACTTTGACGGCAGGAACGATTCCGCGACCGGCCCGGATGAGGCATCCCCCCTCATCGACCGCGTGCGCACGGAGATCAGACGCCGCCACTATTCCATCCGCACCGAGGAGGCCTACGTGGCCTGGATCCGGAGGTTCCTGGCCTATCACGGGCAACGCGCGGCCGGCGACATGGGCGGGGACGAGGTGCGGGAGTATCTCGAGTTCCTGGCCGTCAAGAGAAAAGTCTCAACAAGCACACAGGCCCAGGCCCTGAACGCCCTGGTTTTTCTCTACGACCAGGTACTGGCCCGGCCATTGGGAAAGATGGGCGCGTTTGAGCGGCCCAAAAAGAAACGGAGACTGCCGGTGGTCCTCACCCGGAGCGAAACCCACGCCCTTCTCTCCCGGATGAACGGCGTGTACGGGCTCATGGCCGGGCTGCTGTACGGGACGGGCATGCGGCTGATGGAGTGCCTGCGGCTCAGGGTCAAGGATATTGATTTCGAGTACCGGCAGATCATTGTCCGTTTCGGAAAGGGCGGCAGGGACCGGCGGGTCCCCCTGCCGGAAAGATACCGGGAGGCCTTGCGGGAACACCTGGATCGTGTCAGGGAGATGCACGCGCAGGATTTAAGCCGGGGGTACGGCGAGGTGTATATCCCCGAAGCACTGGCGCGAAAATATCCGAACGCGGCAAAGGAATGGGCCTGGCAATATGTTTTTCCCTCCTCCAGGCTGTCGGCCGATCCCCGGGTCGGCAAGATCCGAAGGCACCATATCCATGAAAACAGCCTGCAGAAGGCGGTAAAAAAGGCGGCCGCGGAGGCGGGGCTGGCCAAGCGGGTGAACTGCCACTGCCTGCGTCACAGTTTCGCCACCCACCTGCTGGAGGCCGGCTATGATATCCGGACGGTGCAGGAACTGCTGGGACACGCGGACGTCTCCACGACAATGATCTACACGCACGTCCTGAACCGGCCCGGTGTGGCGGTCCGGAGTCCCGCGGACTTCTGACGCCTGAAAACCGGAATTGGAAAGAAGTTGAAGACGGTAACCTGGAGAAGGGCCTCTAAAGAAAGGAGTCCATCGGCATGAACCCGTGGCAAAAGACGGCCTGCGTGCTCTGTGCCCAGAACTGCGGGCTCGAGGTGCGGGTCGAGAATAACCGGATCACGAAGGTCCGGCCCGACAGGTCCAATCCCCGGAGCCGGGGATACGTCTGCCGCAAGGGCCTCAATATCGCGTATCACCAGCACCACGCCGACCGCCTGCGCTACCCGCTGAAGCGCACGGACAGCGGGTTTGAACGCATCTCCTGGGAACAGGCCTTCGACGAGATCGCCGCAAGGCTCCGGTCCCTCGTGGATACCCACGGCCCGCCCTGTTTCGCCTACATGGGGGGCGGCGGCCAGGGGTGTCATTTCGAGGCCGCCTTCGGCGTCCGCCTGCTGCGCGGCATGGGATCGTTCTATCATTACAGCGCCGTCGGCCAGGAACTTACCGGCGAATTCTGGGCATGGGGCCGGGCCACCGGGCGGCAGTACCTTTTCGGCATTCCCGACCGCCACGACACCGACGTCCTTGTCGCGGCGGGCTGGAACGGAATGATGAGCCACCAGACGCCCCGTGCCCGCCGGTTCCTGACCCGTTTTTCCAGGGACCCCGACAAGGTGCTCGTGGTGATCGATCCGAGGCGTTCGGAGACGGCGCGGATCGCCGACATCCATCTCGCGCTCCGGCCGGGAACGGACGCCCTCCTGACCCGCGCCATGATCGCCGTCATCCTCGCGGAAGGCCGGCAGGACACCGGCTATATCAACCGTCATGTCACGGGGTTCGAGGAGATACTGCCCCTCTTTGACGGCTTCGACGCCGAGGCCGCCGTAAAGGTCTGCGGGCTCGATTTCGAGCGCGTGAGGGAGGTCTGCACCCTCATCGCCACGCGAAAATCGAGCATCCACCCCGATCTCGGGGTGCTCATGAACCGCCACAGCACGGCGGCGTCCTGCCTGCGGATCATCCTGATGGCCGTGTGCGGGCGCATCGGGGTTCCCGGCGGGAACGTCATCCCCGGGCACCTGCTCCCGCTGGGATCTCATTCGGATGAACGGGACCCGAAGACCTGGCGGACGGTCGAGACCGGTTTTCCCGCCATCATGGGCGTTTTTCCGCCCAACGTGATGCCCGAGGAGATCCTTTCCGATCGACCGGACCGACTGCGGGCGGTGCTCTGCTGCGGATCGAACCCCCTCCGCTCCTACGCCGACACCTCGGCCTATGAAAAGGCCTTTTCCCGGCTGGACCTGCTGGTCACCTGTGAACTGGCCATGACCGAAACGGCCAGGCGATCCCATTACGTGCTGCCGGCGCGGTCGGGCTATGAATCCTGGGACGGGACGTTCTTCGCATGGACCTATCCGGAGGTCTTTTTCCAGATGCGCCGCCCGGCCGGGGCTGGTGATGATTCCCCATGGATTCGGCCTCGAGTACCGGGGCCGCAGGTACGGCGTCAATGTCAACCGCCTGACCCGGAACACCCACCGGGACCCCTTTGCCGGAACGCCCTGTCATCGATACGTCCCTTGCCGGATCGAGCGGATACGGGCGGACGGATCCGCCGGGTGATCATTTTTTTGATTTTTTCGGGAGAATGCGCTATGTCTCTAAATTTCGAAAGGAATATCCCGCCGGGCCCGCCCCGGTCCGGGTCATTGCCATGAATCTGAAAAAAGCCCTGCTACTGGTCAATATCGCGCTGACCGCCCTGGCGGTCTGGGCCGCGGTGAACATCGTCCTCACCTGGACCTCGAACCGCGGCGCGGCCGATCTGCCCGGAATCGCGGCCGCCGGCGCGGCCGCCGCGGACCGGCCCTTTCCCGGGACGGTGAAAAAGGCGGCCGATTACGCGGTGGTGTTCCGGAACGACATGTTCCACACGGCCGGGGACGCCCCGGCCCCCGC
>CAZCVB010000262.1:0-3493 GCA_964501805.1 uncultured Desulfobacteraceae bacterium
CGAAAGATCGCACGGCAACGGCCGGTTCAGTTCGATTCCGTCCAGATCCAGTTTCACGTCGCAGGCCAGGATCTCCACCCCGTTTTTGACGGCGGCCCGCAGTTGAGCGCCATAGGCCGGGTCGATGTCGTCGGCGGGCCTGAAACACCGGGCGTCCATGCGCTGAATCAGGAAAAACATGACCGCGCGGTGTCCGGACCGCACCTCCTCCTGGAGTTCCCGGAGGTGTTTGAGCCCGCGGGCGGTCACGGCGTCCGGAAAGCGGGCCACGCCGTCGGTGACGAGGGTGCAGTTCTTGACCTCCACGAAACAGCGCGTCTCATCTTTTTCCAGGAGGATGTCAATGCGGGAGTTTCGCCCGTACCCGACTTCGCGCCGGATACGGTCGAATCCGGACAGCCCGGGGACGCCGCCGTCCGCGATGGCCGCCGCCACCAGGCGGTTGGGGATCATGGTATTGACCCCTACCAGGGATCCCGGCATCTCGATCATCTCCCAGGTATATTTCAGCCGGCGTTTCGGAGAATCATGACGGGAGAGATACACGGGCCGTCCCGGCTCGGAACAGCCGGACATGCTCCCCGAGTTGGGACAGTGGGCCGTGACCGTGTGCCGGTTCGCCAGCCGGACATCGGCCATGAACCGCTTGTACCGCCGGATCAGGGTGCCGCGAATGAGCCGGGGCCAGGCCAGCCGCGCCGGAGAATTTTTCTGAAGGTTCCCTTTCATCTCTATTCCCTGCCCACGCCGCCCGCGGGGGCCGTCATTTCCGCCACAGGGCGTCCCTCAGGCCGGAGGCCCGGAGCGTGGGCCGCCGGACCGCCCGGCGGAAGACCGCTTCCGTTCCCCATATCTCCACCCCCTCCCTGGCCCGGGTGAGGGCCGTGTAAACCAGTTCCCTCGTGAGCACGGGCGCGTCCCTGTCGGGAAGGAGAAAGAGTACGCGGTCGAATTCCGATCCCTGGCTCTTGTGAACGGTCATGGCAAACACGGTCTCGTGCTCGGGCAGCCGCTGCGGCAGGAGTTTCCGAAACGCGCCGTCCGGAGACGGAAACCAGGCCCGCAGGTCGCCGCCGGCGGCCGGATCCGGAAGAATAATGCCGATATCTCCGTTAAAAAGCTCCAGGCTGTAATCGTTCCGGTTAATCAGCAGCGGCCGTCCCCGGTACCAGCGCGTGTCGGGCCGGATCAGGCCTTCACCGGCCAGGACCTGCTCCATGGCCGCGTTAAGGCCCTCCACGCCGAAAGGACCTTTCCTGAGAGCGCACAAGACGCGGAACCGCTCAAACAGGGAGAAGATCTCTTCCGGGGACCGGGCCTTCAGGTACGGGCCGTAGCCTTGCAGGACCGCCTGCGCCAGGTCCCGCTGGAACGCGCTGTAGGATCCGGGCCGGCGCCATCCGATATCGGGATATCCCCCGCCGCGGAGGATGTCCAGCGCCGCCGGATCGTCTCCCCGGTTGACGGCCCGGCTCAGGGCGCGGATGCCGCTTTCGGCGCCGAACCGGTAGCTCTTCCGGAGCTGCACCACGCAGTCCCGGATGGCCGGTCCTTCGCCATCCCCCGCGTCCGGAAGCCGTTCCCCGGTGACCTGCCGATAGGATTCGCCGAAGGACCGGGAAAACCCGTGAAACCGGCCGGTATCGCAGATGTCTCCCAGCACGGCCCCGGCTTCCACCGATGCCAGCTGGTCCCTGTCCCCCACAAGGATCAGGCGGGCACGGGGATGGAGGGCCTGTACCAGCTTGGACATGAGGGGCAGGTCCACCATGGAGGCCTCGTCTACCGCCACCACGTCCGCGGGGAGGGGATTGTCCGCGTTGTGCCGGAAATAGGGTGAACCCGGGATGGTCCCCAGCAGGCGATGAAGCGTGGAAGCCCCGATTTCCGTGGCCCATCCCGGCGCACCGGGCCCGGGCAGCATCCGGAGGCCGTTCCGGAGGGCCTCCTGGAGACGGGCCGCCGCCTTTCCCGTGGGCGCGGCCAGGGCGATGCGGAGACCGTCCCCCTCCACCCGGAAAAGCAGCTCCAGTATCCTGGCGATCACCGTGCTCTTCCCGGTTCCGGGCCCCCCGGAGATCACGCAGAACCGCCGGGTAAGCCCCATGAAGGCCGCCACCTTCTGCCAGTCCGTGTCCGGACCGCCATTATCCGTCCGCGGAAAAAGCCGCTCGATTCCGGTCCTCAGTGCCGGGGTATTCAGGTTTTCGATCCTCCCGTGAATCCGGTCCAGGAGTGAACGGGCCAGCGTGTTTTCGTATTCCCAGTAACGGAACAGATAGAGACGCGAGCGGTCGTCCAGGATAAGGGGCCGGAAATCCCCGGGCCGACCCACCACGTCGGTGGCCAGGAGCGATTTCCGCCACCGGCCCAGGTCCGGGCAGGCCACCGGCGCCGGACCGCCGCCGGGAGGTTCCAGGACGCTTCCCGCCACGGACGGAAGGTCCAGGCAGACGTGCCCCTCTCCCGTGGCGCGGCTCACCAGGGCGGCCGCGAGGAAGAGCGCTTCCGAATCCCGCCCGGACAGCCGCTTCATGAACCGGGCGAAATGGATGTCCATGTGCGAGAAAAGGCCGGGATCCGCCGCCATATCCGGGACCGTTTCAGCTGTCATTGTCCCCTTTCGATCTCTGCGGGTGTTTTTGGAACCGTCCGAATGTTTCCGGATCAGGGAAAGGCGGTCCGCCCATGGATCGCCGCTGTCGGCAAGATTAACAGACCCGGCATCCGGCCGCAAGGTCTTCCGAAAGCCACGACACGCGGGAAGTTGACCTTTTCTTCCCCCCATCCTATCATCCTTTCCGGGAAGATCCGGGGGGGGAAGGTCCCGAAGGCATCGCCGGGATCGGTCGTCTTCCAAGAGATGGGCGGATGGAAAAAAAGACCTTTTTCATGGAGAGGATGTTCAGCCTCAGGGATTTCTGGCGCTGGTCCTTTGGATGCCCTATGTGGTCGACGCCTTCGCCGGCCTCTCGCTGATTCTTCCCCTGCTGTAACGGTCCCGCCGCCCCTTTTCTTGACAGGAGAATGAAGCGGAAATATAACCCGGGGGAAACAACACCGGGCTCTGCCGGACGGCACGAGGGAATAGAACGTCCGGGGAGCGGCAGGACAGACGGGGGTGCGGAGATCCGGATGGGACTGAAAATCGTTTCGGGCGGCCAGACGGGCGTGGACCGGGCCGCGCTGGATGCGGCCATTGAACTGGGACTTCCCCACGGCGGATGGGTGCCGAAGGGGCGGAGGGCCGAGGACGGGATCATCCCGGAAAAATACCGTGTGACCGAGCTGCCCGCCAGAGAATACGCTGCCAGGACAGAGAAAAACGTGGTGGACTCCGACGGCACGCTCATCCTGTCCCGGGGAGAACTGACCGGCGGTTCGGCCCTCACCGCCCGCCTGGCCCGGAAACACCGCCGTCCCTGCCTCCACGTGGACCTGGCCGGGATCCCTCCCGAGGCGGCCCCGGGAAAAATCCGCGCCTGGATGAAAC
>CAZCVB010000263.1:0-3485 GCA_964501805.1 uncultured Desulfobacteraceae bacterium
GGACGCCGAATTCACCGAAATATCCAAGGTCCTTCCGGACCTGGGCCGGGTTGACCTGGCAGAGCCAGGCCAGCTTTTCCGAGGATACCATGCGGTACCCGTCGAATTCCAGGAGTTCCAGTTGCCGGTAATAAATGGAGAGCCGGGTGATGGTTGCCTTGGGTATCTTGGCAGCTTTGGACATGTGGCACCTGTGATCGTTTGTTTCGGGTGATTCGCCCGCGTCGCCGTGCGGGCATGACGGCGATGCCGCGACGCGGGATCTCTGTCTTGAAAGGCGGATAATTTCCCCACCCCGCGTTCCCGCCGATGGGGTCTCCCGCGGATGCCGATTTCCTCCAAGGGTACGGGATCAAATCATTCAACAGTGATGCCAAATTGTCAATTCCTTTGTGCCGGAACCGGGATTCCCAATTAAATAAGGAAGGGTTCCGGCACGCCGTTGTCCATCAAGATTTAGGTGACAAGATTCAAGCCGTGTTATATAAAAAACGGGAGTTCAACGGAATCGAAAAACGAGGGGGTAGAGGCTGTCATGGAGAGGGATTGCGCACAGGGGCCGGGGAAGGACCGCTCAAAGAATCCGCCGGGGCATGAAAACGGCATGGACCGGCACATGCTGACGGCGTGTGAACTGCTGTCCAGTGAGCGGTATCAGGCCTTTGTGGAAAACATGGCAGAAGGTGTCTATGAGGTGGATATCGATGGTAATTTCCTTTATTTCAACGATTCCCTGTGCCGGATTTTCGGTTATCCCAGGGAGGAGATCCAGTTTCGGAATTTTACCCGCTTCGTAAGCGAAGAAGACGCCGCACGCATGGTGGATGCCTTCCGGAGGATATGCAACGCGGGCGAGGGCGTTTCCGCACTCGAATTGAAAATCAACCACAAGACGGGCACTGCGCGGATTGTGGAGCTTTCGGCCGGCCCCATCCGGAACCCGGATGGCGGGATCATCGGCTTCCGCGGGATCGTGAGGGACGTCACCG
The DNA here is from genome assembly GCA_964501805.1 of uncultured Desulfobacteraceae bacterium. Taxonomy (GTDB): domain Bacteria; phylum Desulfobacterota; class DSM-4660; order Desulfatiglandales; family Desulfatiglandaceae; genus CAZCVB01. The sequence continues at coordinate 990 of CAZCVB010000263.1, forward strand.
ACCGGATCAGGAGCCGGGAGGAGGTGGAGAGATCCGAAAGGAGGTACCGGACGCTCCTCGATTTTGTGCCGTATCCGATCGTGGTATTCACCACGGACGGGCTGGTTTCCTATGTCAACCCCGCCTTCAGCGAGACCTTCGGGTGGACCCTTGAGGAACTGAAGGGAAAAACGATTCCCTATGTGCCGCCGGAACTGAAGGACGAAACCAGCAGGATTATCCAGAGGCTGTTGGACGAAAAGGTCATCCTCCACCACGAGACACGGAGACTCACCAAGGACGGAAGGGTCCTGGACGTGGTAATGCGGGGCGCTGTTTACTCGGAGGGCGACGATGAGATGTCCGGGGAACTGGTGATCCTGAGGGACATCACACGGGAAAAGCGGATCGCCCTGAGCAACGAGGCCATGCGCCGGATCAGCATGGCACTCCCCGAATATCCGGACCTGGAAGACCTGCTGGACTATATCAGCGGCGAGATCAAGCGGCTCCTGAAGACGGAGGGAGCGCTGGTCGTTCTCCTGGATGATGAAACGGACGAACTCTTTTTCAAGTCCGCGGCCCACGACGACTCCAACACCGAGCGCCGGATGAAGGAAGTCCGGTTTTCCGCCAGTAAAGGTGTGACCGGGAGGGTGGTCCGCACGGGAAGACCAGTGATCGTCGCGGACACCTCGCGGGACCCTGATTTCAATCTTGCGGCGGACATGCAGGCCGGTCTGACCACCCGGAGCCTTCTGGCGGTTCCCTTGAGAAGCAAGGACCGGATCATCGGGGTCCTGTGCGCCATCAACAAGAAAACCCCGGGCTTTGACCAGACGGACGTGAAACTGCTGAACATGATCGCGGGGACCGTGGCCCTTTCCGTTGAAAACGCGCGGTTTTCCGACGAGATAAGGGCCGCCTACAAGGAACTGGCCAGTCTCAACCGGGCCAAGGACCGGGTGATCAACCATTTGTCCCATGAACTGAAAACGCCGCTTGCCGTTCTGCGGGCCTCTCTGAACATCCTGGGAAAAAAGCTCTCCCACGTGCCCGAGGACTCCTGGCACCCGACCCTTGAACGGGCCCAGCGGAACCTGGACCGCATGCTGGAAATGCAGTACCAGGTGGAGGATATCATGCGGGAGCGCCATTATCATACCCATGATATGCTGTCCATGCTGCTGGACCTCTGCGCGGATGAACTGGCCTCTCTGGTAGCGGAAGAGGTGGGGGAAGGACCGCTCGTCGAGCGCATCCGGCACCGCATCGACGATTTTTTCGGACCGCGCGATCTCCCCTCCGAGGATATCTTTCTTGATCAGTACCTGGCCCGGATCCTGAAGGAGACAAGGCCGCTCTTTTCCCATCGCCAGGTGAAACTGGTTCCCGCTCTTGAACCCGTCCCCGCCATCAGGATCCCGGAAGACGCCTTGAAAAAGGTCGTGGTCGGTCTGCTCAAGAATGCCGTTGAAAATACCCCGGACGAGGGAAAAATCGAAATTTTTGTGCGGCCCAGGGGGGGCGGTGTCGAACTGGTGGTCCGGGATTACGGGGTCGGCATCACCCCTGAAAACCAGCGCCGGATCTTCGAAGGATTTTTCACCACGCAGGAGACCCTCAATTATTCCTCCAAGCGTCCATACGATTTCAATGCGGGGGGGAAAGGCGCCGACCTGCTTCGCATGAAAATTTTTTCGGAGCGGTACAATTTCAGGCTGGAGATGTCGTCGTCCCGGTGCGTCCATATCCCGCACGACGGGGATGTCTGTCCGGGCAGCATCCGTGCGTGCGAGGCATGCGGCGAACCGGCGGATTGTTACGCCTCCGGCGGGACCACGTTTACCATCTATTTTCCAGCGGCATCCTGAAGGGTGCCGGCATTCGGGGCATCACATGGATCAGAGAATTCGATCGGCTATTTTCGAGCGTGTCAGGGACGAGGCATACGCACGGAAGCTTGAAATGCGGCTTGTAGAACTGGACCCGGGTCACGCCGTCGTGGAGATGAATCCCCAGGAAGATATCACCAATATTCACGGCATGACCCATGGCGGCGCGATTTTTTCCGTTATCGACGAGGCGTTTCAGGCCTCGTGCAATTCATACGGGACCATCGCGGTGGCCCTCAACGTAACGGTCACCTATCATAATCCTCCGGACGGGAAAAGCAGGCTCGTAGCGGAATCCACGGAGATCCACCGGTCCCGGAAGACGGCAACCTATGATATCCGTGTCACGGATGACAGGGGAGTGCTGATCGCCACGTGCCGGGCCCTTGCCTACCGGAAAAAGGATCGGCTTCCCTTTCTGGATTGATCCGGAACCGCCGGTTGAAACAACCGGCCCGCCGGAGGCGGATAAACCCGGGAGGTCCGGAGCGGGAGGAAAGCGCGGGCGGCCTGAATGAATCTCCGGAGGAACGGGAAGGAATGTGGGTTTTCCGCAGACGCGCATTGTTTTTAAACGCTCATAATCCTTCATAATCGAACGTGGGCCCGTGGAAGGGACTTG
>CAZCVB010000264.1:0-3484 GCA_964501805.1 uncultured Desulfobacteraceae bacterium
CGGGCGGGACGTCTTCTGGTTCATGCCGTCGGCCAGAAGGCAATCGATTCAGGGCTGTCGGCGCGCGGGGCCCTTTTCCTTCCGGGACCGGGGTCCCGTTTCACCCGGGATGTCCGCCGGTTGCTCCATGTGGCCGGATTTTCAGGCTGCATCGTGCTGGATCGTGACGGGGTTCGTCTGTTCCGGTGCGGGGACCGGGAAAAAGCGGGAGGGGAAGGGCTGTCAGCGGTCCGGTCCACCCTGGCCCGGAAGCGGTCGTCCGTCGATTTTTTCGGCAACACGTGGGGCGTGATCTGGTTCGGGCCCCGCTGGATGGAGGTGTCCGCCCCGCTCCGCGTGGACGGCCGCACCGCGGGCGGGGTGACGGTCCGCGCCGATCTCATCCCACTCTATCGCTCCATGAGAAAATCGGAGAAGATCGTTCTCCTCTACGTGGTCCTGAACACGGGCGTCCTGGTCCTGTTCGGGCTCCATCTCCTGTCCCGCGTGGTGGTGCGGCCGATTTACCGGCTCCTGAGAATAACGGAAGAATTCAAGGAAGGAGAGACCCTGTCGAGCCTGTCCGATTTTTCCCCTAACGAAATCGGTCGGCTCTCCCGTTCGCTGCAGTTGATGCTCAAACGCCTGGAAGAAAACAAGGCGGAACTGAAAACCCACATCCTTTCCCTGGAAAGGGCGAACCGGGAAATCAAGAACGCCCAGGAGGAGATCCTGCGGAGCGAAAAGCTGGCCTCCGTGGGCCGCCTGGCCGCCGGCGTGGCCCATGAAATCGGGAACCCCATCGGAATCATCCTGGGATACCTGGACCTTCTCAAGGGGGGGGACGTCGAAGCGGCGCAGACCCGGGACCTGCTGGAGCGGATCGAATCGGAGGTCACGCGGGTGAACCGGATCATCCGCCAGCTCCTCGATTTTTCAAGGCCGGCCACCGGTACGCCCGTGGAAACCGGTGTGCACGACTTGATCCTGGAAACCGCGGGCATGCTGGAGCCCCAGCCCGTGATGGCCCGGATAGAGGTCCGGCCGGTGCTGGAGGCGTCCGAGGACCGCGTGTGGACGGACCCTTCCCAGTTGAAACAGGTCTTCCTGAACATCATGTTGAACGCCGCCGACGCCATGGCGGGAGAGGGCGCCCCGGAGGATCGGAAGGGCGGGACGTTGACCATCACCACCCGGAACCGGGGAAACGCCATCGAAGTCCGGTTCAGGGACACGGGCCGGGGGATCCCGGCGTCGGAACTGGAACACATCTTTGATCCGTTTTACACCACCAAGGAGCCGGGAAAAGGGACCGGTCTCGGCCTGGCGGTCTGTTACCGGATCGTGGATGCCATGGGCGGCACGATCCGGGCGGAGAGCGCTCCGGGGGAAGGAACCGTGATCGTCATTGACATCCCCCTTCATGCCCCGGAAAATGATCCGGCCGTGAATGACCGGGTTGTCCGGGCGGAGAAACAAGGGAAGTGACGGAGGGACCGGTGACACAGCAGCGGGTGCTGATCATAGACGATGAAAAAAACATGCGTCACATGCTGGAGATCATGCTGAACAGGGCAGGATACGCCACGGAGAGCGCGGCCGACGGCATGGAGGCCCTTCAGCGCATGGAGACGTCGGATTTCTATTTCATCCTGTGCGACATGCGGATGCCGAGGATGGACGGCATGGCCTTTTTGAAGCATGCCGTCGAGAAATACCCGGACAAGACCTACATCATGATGTCCGCATACGGGAGCATCGACACGGCCCGTGAGGCCATGAAGGCGGGGGCCTATGACTACATCTCCAAGCCCTTCAAGACGGACGAGGTCCTTCTGACCCTGAAAAAGGCCGAGGAACGGGAACGGCTCAAGGCCGAGAACCTCCGGCTCAAGACGCGCATCCGGAAGATCGAGGAAAAGTATTCCTTCGGGAATATCGTGGCGCGGAGCGAGGCCATGGCCCGCGTGTTCGACCTGGTCCGGACGGTGGCCGACCACAAGACCACGGTCCTCGTCACCGGGGAAAGCGGGACCGGGAAGGAGCTGATCGCCAGGGCGATCCACTCCAGCGGGGTCCGGGCCGAAGGGCCGCTGGTCTGTATCAACTGCGGGGGAATCCCGGAAACCCTCCTGGAAAGCGAACTGTTCGGGTACCGCAAGGGCGCCTTCACCGACGCGGTCCGGGACAAGCCCGGACGGTTCGAGTCGGCCGACGGCGGCACCATCTTCCTGGACGAAATCGGCGAGATGCCCGTTTCCCTCCAGGTCAAGCTCCTGCGCGTGCTGCAGGAGGGAGAGATCATGCCGCTGGGCGACGTCGCCTCCAGAAAGATCGACGTGCGGGTGGTGGCGGCCACGGCCAGGGACCTGGCCCGGGAGGTGCGGGAGGGCCGTTTCCGGGAGGATCTCTTCTACCGGATCAACGTGATCACCATCCACCTGCCGCCCCTCCGGGAACGGCGCGGAGACATCCCCCTGCTGGTGGGCCATTTCATCAAGCGCTTCAACAGGAAGCTGGGCAAGAATGTGGAGTCTCCCTCGTCCGAGGCCATGTCCCACCTCATGGATTATCCGTGGCCCGGGAATGTCCGGGAACTGGAAAACGTCATCGAGCGGGCGGTCCTCCTGTCCGGGGACCGGTGGATCACGCCCGCCGACCTGCCGCCCGACCTGGTGGCAGCCCGGCGGTCCGACGCCTTTTACGATCCCGGCGAAGACCTTTCCATCAAGAAGGCCGCCCGGCGCGTGGAGCGTCTGCTCATTGAACGGGCCCTGAAACGGACCGGGGGAAACCGGAGCCGGGCCGCGAAACTCCTGGAGATCAGCCGGCCCATCCTGCTTTCCAAGATCAGGGAGTACAAGCTGGAATGACGGGAATCCGCCGGTTTTGGGAAGGGCCGTGGGAATGGCTGGAAGCGGAGGCGACGCGCCCCGCGCCGTGCCGGGGGAAGCATCTGTTTTTCTCCTCCCGGCGGGACCTCCTGCTGAAGATCGCCCGGAGGGAAATCGGAGCGGGCGGATACCGTTCCTCCAAGATCTCCCGTGATCCCGTTCCGGGACGGCGGGGATATGTCCTCTGTCTTTACGGCGCCGATGGTTCCGGGGAGAGCGCCCTGGCCCTCAGATATTCGGGGTGGAAGGGGATCCGGTACGCGGGCTGGAAGGGCGATGCCTGCACCCTTTCCGATTTCCACCGCAAGATGTGCGTCAACAAGGAAGACCTGGCGATCAGGTAGTCCCCGGTTCCCCGTACCCGCCGCCCCCCGGGGTCTCGATGCGGATCCGGTCTCCCTTTTTCAGGGGGCATGAAAATTTACCCGGCCGCTCCTCTGCAACGCCGTCCCGGATGATCGTATTCTTCCCTTTTTTTCCCGGCAACCCCCCGTACAGGCCGTAAGGCCCGCGGGCCCGCCTCTCGGAAAGGACGGTGATCTCCGCGTCCGCCAGCAGGCGGATCTCCCGGGTGAGGCCGTCACCCCCGTTGCGCCGACCCCGGCCCCCCG
>CAZCVB010000265.1:0-3475 GCA_964501805.1 uncultured Desulfobacteraceae bacterium
GATCTTGCCATGGGAACGGAGGATAGGTCAATGAAACGCTTAAATCAAGTGGTCCGAAACCGCCGGGCGGCGGTGCTTCTTTTCATGTTGATGGCGTCCTGTGCGGCCATCCCCCGCTTGAAAGTGCACTACCGGCTTCCCTCTCCTTCGAAACGGCTGGAAGGGATGAAAATCGTCCTGGTGGTCAGGGACCGCAGGCAGGTCCCGGTTATTTTTGGAAAGGGGGCCAGAGGAGAATATGAGAATTTTTCCGGGAACATTTCCATGAATATCGTGCATCACGACGGGACGGGTCTCGAAATGGGCCTTTACAGCCCCGCGGACATGCTTCGGGAGGCGTTGCGAAGACGCCTGGAAAACGAGAACGTGACCGTGATGCCGGCGTCCTCCCGCAGCGGTCCCAGGCTTGAAATCCTGCTGAAGCGGTTTGTCCTGGACCTGGTGGATCGAAAATGGGTCGCCACCATGGCGTACGACGCCCGGATCGTCCGGGCCGGGCGCGTGGCGGCCACGCAGTCCGTTGAGGGCCAGGCGGAGCGTCTCAAGCTGCTGGGGCGCCGCGAGGCGAATATTGTCGTGGAGGAAATTTTCACCGACATGGTCAACCGCCTTGACGTGTCCGGCCTCCTCCGGAAGGCCGGGTCGCCGCAGTCGTGAAAGGGTGCTTTCCGACAGTCTTCATGGATGCATCGACCGGCACCGGGCGGGGTGAACGACGATGATGGCCGCCGGAAAGAAGGTCTACTTCATCAGCCTGGGATGCCCCAAGAACCGGGTGGACAGCGAACACATGCTGGGCCTGCTGCTGCGGGCCGGGTTCGAACCGGCCCGCGATATCCGCGAGGCGGGCATCGCGGTCGTCAATACTTGCGGATTCATCCGGGAAGCGGTTGAGGAGTCGATCGACACCATCCTGGATGTCGTCGATTCCAAGGGCCGCGGAAAACTGGAAAAAATCGTGGTGGCCGGCTGTCTTGTTCAGCGTTTCGGATACAAACTTGCTCGCGAGCTCCCCGAGGTGGACGCATGGCTCGGTACGGGGGAGATCCTGCGGATTTCCCGGGTGGTGACGGAGGGGCGCCGGGATACCGCCTCGTTTTACATCTCGCGCCCCGGATTCCTGGCGGATGAGACGGTTCCGAGGATTCGGACGACGCCCTTTTACAGCGCATATCTCAGACTTTCGGAAGGGTGTTCGCACCGGTGCGCCTTCTGCATGATTCCCCGGCTTCGGGGGTCCCTCCGGAGTCGCCGCATAACATCCCTGGTGGCGGAAGCGAAAAAAATGGTGAATGAGGGGGTCAAGGAGCTCAACCTGATCGCACAGGATATCGGCGAATATGGACGGGACCTTGAAAACGGGGCATGCCTGGAAGACCTGCTGGAACGCCTGGTATCGATCCGGGGGATCCGGTGGATCCGTCTGCTGTACTGTCATCCCGGCGGGGTATCCGATCGGCTTCTCCGGCTGGTGGAATCGGAAGAGGCGATCTGTCCGTATCTCGATATCCCATTTCAGCATGTCAACGGGAATCTCCTGAAGGCCATGGGCAGGGATCCCGGCGGGGAGCGGCCCATGGAGATCGTGAACCGGATCCGGTCGTGTTCCCGGAAAATCAGCCTGAGAACGACGGTCATGGTGGGGTTCCCCGGCGAGACGGAAGCGGCGTTCGAGGAGTTGTGCGTCTTTGTGGAGGAGGCGCGGTTTGAGCACCTGGGCGCCTTTGTCTTCAGCCGCGAGAAGGGGGCCCGGGCCGGCCGCCTGGATTCCGATGTCGCGCCTGAAACGGCCAAGGAACGGTATGATCGAGTGATGTCCCTGCAGGCGGAGATTTCGGCGGCCTGGCGGCGGCGGCTGGTGGGCCGTGTGATGCCCGTGCTGGTGGAGGGGACGAGCCCGGAGACTGATCTCCTGCTGCGGGGGAGGACGGCGGCCATGGCGCCGGAAATCGACGGCCAGGTGCTGATCAATAAGGGAGAGGGCGTGGAAGGGGAGATTATGCCGGTGCGGATCACGGAGGCCCATCCCTATGATCTGGTGGGGGAGATCGTATGAGTCCCGTCCGGTGTTTCACCTGGAGAACGGCCGCCGGAAGAGCCGATGTTGAACACACGGTTGTCAAATTCGAAAAGGTTGGTTACCATCAGCGGATGATACAGCATGCTGTCTCCGGAGATGCCCGGGAGATCAGGATTGCGGATTGCGGGGAATAATGAATTGACGGCGAATCAAACAAAAACCATACTGGATAAATACGGGACGCATTTCCGGGAAATAGACGCGGAACTGACAAGGGGCCTCTCGTCCCGGGTGGACCTTGTGAAGGAAATCGGAAATCACACCGTTCTGGGAAAGGGGAAACGGCTGCGGCCGCTCTTTTTTGTCCTGTCGTGCCGGCTGTGCGGTTATGCCGGGAAAGACGTTTACCGGTTGTCCACGATTTTTGAATATATCCATGCCTCCTCCCTTCTGCATGACGATGTCCTTGACAACGCGGATACCCGGCGGCGGAAATCTTCGGCCAACCGCCTGTGGGGAAATCATGCGGCGGTGCTGGAAGGGGATTTTCTCTACTCAAAGGCCCTCTCCATCTCCCTTGAGACGGATGACATCCCCTTTGTCAGGCGGGTGACGGATACCACGCTGAAGATGACCGAGGGCCAGATCCTCGAACTGGTCCATACCGATGATTGGGATATCCCGAAGGATACCTACCTCGAGATCATAACGGCCAAAACGGCCGTCCTCATTTCCGCCGCCTGCGCCTGCGGGGCCCTCATTTCCGGTGCCGAATCCCAGGTCACGCATGCCTTGGCGGGGTTCGGCCTTTATATGGGAATCGCCTTTCAGCTCATGGACGATCTCCTGGACTATACGGCCCGGAAAGAGACATTCGGGAAGCCGGTGGGGAAAGACCTGAGGGAAGGGAAAGTGACGCTGCCACTCATCTATACCCTCGCATCTCTGGATGCCTCGCGTCGCAGAGAGCTTGAAATTTCTTTCAGGGGCCGTTCGGCCACGGAGGCGGATTACGATAAACTGATACGGGTCGTGAAAGAAAACGGCGCGCTTTCCCGTGTCCAGGAAGAGGCCCGCTCATACGTCGACCGCGCCGCGGCCTGCCTGGAATCTTTTGAAGATTCTCCCGTAAAACAGGACCTCCTTCAGCTGAACCGCTTTGTGGTGGAAAGGCCCTATTGAGCGCTCTCCCGGTTTCCCGGCCGGAAAGACGGGACCGTTTAACCGTCAGACGTTCAGCCTCAACAGATCGGCGGCCAGGACGAGTTCGCCCGTGAAGGTGCGTCGGCACTGGGCCCGGATGTCCGTGGCCAGGCACTCGGGATAAAAATGGGTCAGAAGCAGCCTGTGGACGCCTGCCTCTGCGGCGATCCGTCCCGCCTTCGAAGGCGTCAGGTGGCCTTCCACTTCCCGGCCGTCCGGAAAAGACGCCTCCAGTACCAGGAGGTCCGCTCC
>CAZCVB010000266.1:0-3343 GCA_964501805.1 uncultured Desulfobacteraceae bacterium
TCCGCCACCCCGGGCAGCGACAGATGTTCCGCCGGCGTCACGTAGCAGAGAAAGTCGGCCCCCGCCATCCCCGCCAGGGCCCCGCCGATGGCGCATCCCACGTGGTCATAACCGGCCGCCACGTCGGTCACCAGCGGGCCCAGCACATAGAAGGGGGCGCCGTGACAGAGTTTCTTCTGCAGGATCATGTTCGTCTCGATCTCGTTCAGCGGCACGTGACCGGGACCCTCGATCATGACCTGGACATCCTGTTCCCACGCCAACTGGGTCAGGTGGCCCAGCGTCATGAGCTCATGGATCTGGGCCCTGTCCGTGGCATCGGCAAGGCACCCGGGTCTCAGGCCGTCCCCGAGACTGAGGGTCACGTCGTACCTGCGCGCAATGGACAGAAGACGGTCATAGTTTTCATAAAGGGGATTCTCCCGGTCATGGTGGAGCATCCATGTGGTCAGGAAGGCGCCGCCCCGGCTGACGATATTCGTGATGCGCCCCTCCGTCTTCAGCATGTCCAGGGCGGGCCGGGTCAGGCCGCAGTGAACCGTCATGAAATCCACTCCCTCTTCCGCCTGCCGCTCGATCACCTCGAATATCTTTTCCGGCGTGAGATGGATCAGTCCCCCCTCCTGGTCCACGGTTTCCACAACCGCCTGGTAAATGGGAACCGTTCCCACCGGAACCGTGGCATGGGCCATGATGGCCTTCAGGGTGGCGGAGATATCTCCGCCCGTGGAGAGGTCCATCACCGTGTCCGCCCCGGCCGCCACGGAAACCCGGAGCTTTTCCAACTCCTCGTCAAGAACGGCGTGGTCCGAAGACGTCCCGATATTGGCGTTGACCTTGATCAGCAGGCCTTCCCCGATCCCGCAGGGCACCAGTCCCCGGTGTCTCGCGTTGGCCGGGATGACGATTTTCCCCTCCGAGACCTGCCGGGCGAGCCACGATACGTCCACGCGTTCCTTTTCGGCCACGGTTTTCATTTCCGGCGTGATGATGCCGGCTCTTGCCTTGTTCATCTGGGTCATGCGTGATACTTCCTTATCTTTATCATCCAAAAAAGTTGTTCCGCTCCATGTGAAAAACACGATCTCAAGGGCGGCCGGGCCGCCGTTCAGGCGTCACGATCCATTCCCCGGCCCGGGTCGACCGGACCGGCCCCGGCCCCGCACGCGTACCCTCCCGCAATCGCGCGCCGGGCGGCCTCATGGGCCGAGCGTACCGCTTCGGGAAGGTCTTTCCCCCGGCCCAGGAAGACGGCCAGGGCGGTCGAAAAAACGCATCCGGTCCCGTGGGTATGGCGGGTCTCGATCCTCGGACCGGAGAACCGGTAGTATGCCGCCCCGTCGTACAGGAGGTCGACACAGTCTTCCTTCAGATGCCCGCCGGTCACGACCACGTGCGGCCCCGCTCCATGGATGGCCGCCGCGGCCCGCTTCATATCGGCCGCGCCTTCCACCGCCATGCCGGACAGAAGGGCCGCCTCCGCCAGGTTGGGCGTCACCACCGTGACCAGGGGGAGGAGTTGCTCCTTCAGCACAAAAACCGCCTCGGCCGCCAGCAGGCGGCGGCCTGTTGAGGCCCTGAAAACCGGGTCCAGGACCACCCTGTCGAACCGGTATTGCCGGAGAAGGTCCGCCACTTCCCTGACCGCCTCCGCCGAATACAGCATGCCGATCTTGACGGCCCGGGGCACGGCGTCCTCGACAACGGCCGCCACCTGTTCCCTGATAAACGGGGAGGGGATCTCGTGGATCGCGGTGATGCGGGTGGAATTCTGGGCCGTCAGGGCGGTGACCACGGTAAAGGCGTGCCCGCCGAGGGCGGCGACGGTCCTGACGTCGGCCTGTATTCCGGCCCCGCCGGATGTGTCGGACCCGGCTATGATCAGTATCGGTATCATCAGATCCCCGGGATCCCGCCGTCTGCGGGAACCTTCCGCCTTCCTGTTCACGACACCCGTACCGCCCGTTTCCTGAATATGAACAAACAAAAAGGCTAACAACCCGCCAGGAGGGTGTCAACCAAAATATAGCATACCCATACATCCGTCGGCGAGACCGTCCAACGCCTGGCGGCTTGACTTTGGCGGTCCCTGTCATATAGATTAGCCGTCAGCGGCAGCCATCACAAATGCGGGATATCCGAAAGAGGCCCCTGAAAACGGTCCCCGCATACACCCGTAGCGCCGGGCCTGTGCCGGCACTCCAGGACAACAGACATGAAAAACGTGACGAGGACCTTCCTCTCCCTGAATCCCGTATCCATCACCGCCTTCACCACCCTCCTCGTGGTCGTCCTGTTTCTGATCGGCGTCCCCATTCTCGATCTGATCGAACTTAAATCCTACGACCTCCGCTTCCTGTCCCGGGGCGCCCTGAAGCCGTCCCCCTCCGTGGTGATGGCGGTCATCGACGAGAAGAGCCTGGATACCGAAGGCCGCTGGCCATGGCCGAGGTCCCGGATCGCCGCCCTTGTGGACGCCCTTTCAAACGACGGGGCCCGGGTCATCGGGTTTGACGTGGGGTTCCTTGAACCGGACGAAAACTCCACCCTCCGGTTTATCGAGCACCTTCAGGCCTGGATAAAGGCCGGCGGCATTCGAAACAGCAAGCTGGCCGCTTTTCTGAAAAAAAACCGGCTCAACGCCGATAACGATCTGGCCCTTGCCCGGGCCATCGCGAATTCCAGGGCCGCCGTTGTCCTGGGATATTTTTTTCACATGAACCCGGAGGGATACCGGCTCCCGAAGGAAGAAATCGAGCGCCAGATCGCGCAACTGGGCCCCTCGCGCTATCCGGCCATTGTCTACGCGGATCCCGGCAGCAGCCGGACATCTCCCTTTATCCGGGCCTACGCGCCCGAAGGCAACCTTGAAATCCTGACCCGCGCAACAAGATATTCCGGTTATTTCAACATGTTTCCGGACCGTGACGGCGTGGTCCGCTGGCTTCCCCTCGTCATCCGCTGCGGGGGGGAGACGGACATATTCCCGCCCCTTTCCATCCAGTGCGCATGGCACTTCCTGGGCCGCCCCCAGCTCATGGTCCGGATCGCCGACTACGGCGTGGACGGCATCCAGATGGGTGACCGCCTGATCCCCACGGATGAAAGCGGCCGAATGCTCATCAACTACCTCGGGCCGCCCAAGACCTTTCCCCACTATTCCATCAGCGACATCCTTCACGGGGATCTCCCGAAGGGGACCTTCCGGGACAGGATCGTCCTTGTGGGCGCAACCGCGGTGGGCCTTTATGACCTGAGGACGACCCCTTTCAGCGCGGTCTATCCCGGAATGGAAGTCCATGCCACGATCATCGACAACATGCTGGAAAAAAGGTTTCTCAGC
>CAZCVB010000267.1:0-3329 GCA_964501805.1 uncultured Desulfobacteraceae bacterium
GTAACGCTTGCAATCCTGTTCGCCGATATTGCCAAGAGCACCCAGTTGTACGAAACCCTGGGGGACAAGGTGGCGCAGGATCTCATCGGTTCCTGCCTGACCCGTCTATCCCGTGTTACCGCTGAGCATAACGGCACCGTTATCAAGACCATCGGCGATGAAATCATGTGTACCTTTCCGAGCGCCGACGACGCCGTGGAGGCGGGAATGGACATGCATCAGGCCCTCGAGGAACTGCCCATGATGGAAAAATACGGTCGGCCGTCGCCGAATATCTATGTGGGTATCCAGTGGGGCCCGGTGATCCGGGAGGGGAACGATGTGTTCGGTGACGCCGTGAACGTCGCGGCCCGCATGGTGGCCCTCTCGAAACAGCGGCAGATCATTACCACCGAGCAGACCGTTGAGGCCCTGACCCCCGAACACCGGAGCTCGGTCCGATGCATTGACAAGACAACCATCAAAGGCAAGAGCGGGGAAATCGATATCTATGAGGTGGTGTGGGAACGGCAGGATGTCACCGTCATGGTGGAAGATTCCCTGGACAGCCTGAAGGTGGATTCCCGCCTGGAACTGGAGTTCCATGGCACCATGATTCAGATCAATGCGGACCGGCCGAGTGCCACTCTCGGCCGCCAGGGCCACAATGACGTGGTGGTGAAAGACAACCGTGTTTCCCGGTCTCATGCGCGTATCGAATACCGGCGCGGGAAATTCGTCCTGATCGACCAGAGTACGAACGGGACCTTTGTGTCGATCCAGGGCAGGAAGAATCTTATGCTGAAACGGGACGAGGCCCAGCTTTTCGGAAGCGGGGTCATCAGCCTTGGCCGGGGTATCGACGCGGACTCCCCCATGGCGATCCGTTTCAGCATCAAACTTTGACGGTTTCATGCGCCCCGATCAACCGCGCAGATCACCCTGTCGTCCGGTTGATGACCTTGCGTTACGGATTCCGCCGGTTCAGGTCCTGTTCGGGATGAAGAATTCCGGCCCGGGACCCTTGAAGGGCGGCTGATCTTCCGAAAGCACGTGCGCGGCGTTCTCTCCCGAAAAACCGCTTCCGTCCAGGAGGGCGGGTTCCCGGAATTCCGTTGGCTGTTTCATCCACGGTGTTCCCGGGATTCGCCGTGAGCGGAAGATGTTTCCCCCATATCCCGAACTTTGAAAAAAACCGTTCCGGAAGAGAAAATGATGACGCTGGTTACGAATTTTCGGGTATCCTCCCTGAAGCGATATGTCGCCCGGGGAATGCTGTTTCTCCCTTTTATCCTTTTCCTCTGCCATGGGTCGGTCTGCTGGGGAGGGCGGGATTATTACAGTATCCATGTGCAGTCGTTCAGGGACCTTGCCAATGCAAACGCGTATGTAAACGCCATCAAGAGCAAACGGAAGGTGGTGTTCTGGAAGAAAACGCAGGTCCCCGGGAAAGGAGAATTTTACAGGGTCTACCTGGGGAAGTACCAGACCCGGGCGGAGGCCATGGAAGTCTGGAAAAAACTGAAGGAAGAAGGCGCGGTCAGTTATCTGGGGATTCACCGGTTCACGGGAGAGGACATCGTGCCCGGGGCGGCGGGACCTCCCGAAAAGACAGCGGTCCCGGCGGTTTCCGAAGAAAAGATGAAACCGGCTTCCGTACCGGGGAAACCGCGTTTCGTGGACAACGGAGACGGAACGGTCACCGATAACAGGACGCGGCTGATGTGGACAAAGAATGGATGGCGTCTGGATTTCTTTTCAGCGGTCCCGTGGACCGAGGCGATCAGGAGATGCCGGGATTTCAGGCTCGGCGGATACACCGACTGGCGGTTGCCCACCATAGATGAGTGGAAAACCCTGCTGGATTCCCGGAGACAGTGCCCGGCCCTGGTCGAGCCGAACCCGTTCCAGAACATCATCGTCCATATGCCGTACTGGTCGGAGAGCGAATTCGTCTACGGTAAGGAATATACCTGCAGTACACGGGCATGCCCGGTGCAGGCGTACACGGTTCTCCTTTATTTCGGGAGGATCAATCACCAGAACAAGAACAAGCGGGCGTTTATCCTGCCGGTCCGTTCCCTTGACTGACGATTTCGGTCTGCTGCGGCCTCAATGTCTCCGGAAACGGCTCCTTCCCCGTCATTGCCGGAACGGCTTCATGGGCTCTGGCTGCCTGTGTCCATGCAAGGAAATCCCTGCAAGTTCCGCTGGAGGGACATTTTTCCCGGCAAACGCGGATATTGATGCGGGGCGCGTTTCTTTTCCTGTGACAGACGATATACTCGGTCATGAATTCCTCCCGCATGGCGCATGTATGAATCAGGGATCTTTTTTATCTTCGCGCCATAATCGTTAGTTATAATTAAATTATTTTATAACATAAATAATTTTATATGTCAATAAATTATCTATAAAATCCTAATAATATTGTCGGATCCGGGATGGACATCGGACATCCCGACCGTCAAGACCTCCTGTGAGGCCTTTGTTGATTTCAGCGGTCAGCGGGGATTCGTGATGATCCGATTTGTTTCTCTCAACCTGTTCATTGCCATATTTACCATCCTTTACTGCGTCCTCGGGCTCATCCTGTCTCTTTTCGGCGCAAGTCCCCAAAGGATCCATTTCTGGGTCGCGGTTCCCTGGGCCAGGGTGATCCTTTGTGTGTGCGGTATCCGGGTGAAGGCGACGGGAAAGGAGAATGTGGACCCGGCGGTTCCGCGGGTCTACATGACCAATCACCAGAGTTATTTTGATATCTTCGCACTGCTGGCCCATCTGCCGGTCGATTTCAAGTTTATCATGAAGCAGGAACTGATGCGGATTCCCATCCTGGGGCCCACCATGAGACGGGCGGGATACATCGGTATTGAACGGAAAAACCCGCGCAAGGCCGTCCGGAGCATGAACGAGGCCGCGAAAAAGATAAGGGAGGGTGTCTCCGTGCTGATTTTTCCCGAAGGGACCCGCAGTGAGGACGGCCGGCTCCAGGCGTTCAAGAAGGGGGGCTTCAACCTGGCCCTCCGGTCGGGATGCGATATCGTCCCGATCGCCATCGGCAACAGTTATCGCATTGTGCCCAAAGGGAGCCTGAAGATCCGAAAAGGCACTTTCAGCCTCCGGGTAGGCCGCCCTATTCCGGTGAAAGGGTATAGCCGGAGAGAGATCCCGTTGCTCATGGAACGGGTCAGGGAAGCAATCCTGAAACAGATGGAGGAATCAGACGCCCATGGAGAAGCGGAGCGGACGGGGCCTGCCGGCCCCCGGCTCTCGTCCCGACCGGAGCTTTCCCGGCGGCATCGGGTTTAAGACGGTCCTGGCGGCGTTCCTGGCCGTGATGGTCCTGC
>CAZCVB010000268.1:0-3327 GCA_964501805.1 uncultured Desulfobacteraceae bacterium
GCCCCTTTCCTTGTCAAACCGGGCCACTCGCTTCCGGGCCATAAGGCTCCTCAACGCCTCGTCCAGCTTTTTTCTGCCGGTGTTGGTCAGAAACGGCAGTTCCCCCTGTTCGATTCCCTCAAACCGACCCAGGGACACAAAAAGCTCTATCAGCTCACTGAGCCCCCCGGTATGGAGAACATTCATCTGCGACATGACGGCATCGGAATACCGCTTTTTTTTCCTCCCGGGCAGCGCGTTCAGAACCGCGCCGCCGCCAATGGTGCGGACAGGGGAATAACTCCGGATCACAAAGCGATCGTCTTTCAGAACGGCCGTCGGCTCATCCAGACGGACCTGCGCGAAACAGGACTCACCCGGCATCAACTCTTCCCTGTCCAGAAGGACCACCCGGGCCATGATTTCGGAGGTCCCCGAATGAAAGCGTACTCTGGCCCGGTTTTTCAATTTGCGGGGGGCACTGTCAAGCAGGTCCAGTCGGACATCCACCATGTAAGTCACCCGGAGGGCCTCCTTTGTGGCAAGGACGTCCCCTCTGCGGATAACGGCCTTCTCAACCCCCTGAAGATTCACCGCGGTTCTCAACCCCGCCCGCACCCGGTCCACTTCCCGGTTATGGACCTGGAGCCCCCGGATCTTCGCGTTCAACCCCTGCGGGTAGATGGTGATCTCATCCCCGGTCTGAATCCTCCCTGAGATACTGGTTCCCGTGATTACCGTGCCAAAGCCCTTCATGGTAAACACCCGGTCAACGGGAATCCGGAAGATGTGCCCGATGTCCTTTTCGGGGACCTCAGCGGCCAGGGTCTCGAGGGTCCGTGTAAGTTCCGGCAACCCCCGGCCCGTCACGGAAGAGACTTCCACCACGGGCGCATCGGCAAGAAACGTCCCCGACAGGTATTCCCGCACGTCCTCCCGAACAAGTTCCATCCAGTCCGCATCGACCATATCGATCTTGGTCAGGATCACCAGGCCGTGCCGGATATCCAGAAGCTGACAGATCTCCAGGTGTTCCTTTGTCTGGGGCATCACCCCTTCATCAGCAGCGATCACCAGGGCCACGAGATCAATACCCGTCGCACCCGCAACCATGTTCTTGACAAATTTTTCGTGGCCGGGCACATCGACAATCCCGATCACCTGCCCGCCGGGCAGTTCAAAATGGGCAAAGCCCAGTTCGATGGTGATCCCGCGCTGTTTTTCCTCCTTGAGACGGTCCGTATCAATCCCGGTAAGGGCCTTGATCAGCGATGTCTTTCCATGGTCGATATGTCCGGCCGTGCCCAGAATAATCTGTTTCATTTGCCAGATCCTTGTCCCGTGGTTTTTTCAACCCTCACAAAGGGTAAAGGCAACCCACCGGCTTGTCAAGACGAATGCTGCCGCAAACCCGACAGGATTTCAACGGCCTGTCGGACCGGCCGGTGGAATTTCCCCGCCTTGTTCACAACACGAATTCATCGTGGCATACCCCCCTCTTCAGTTGATAAATAAAGCGTACTGTAGTACGCTGGCACCCGTACACCGGTGAGGGATTCCGTCACCCACAGGCCTTTCGCTCTTGCTCCGGGAAGTCTCTTTTCCATGAACCAGGCCACCATGCAGCGCACCATTCTGATCGTTTATCTTGTTCTGATGAACCTCCTGTTTCCTGTCCTGCTGCTGGCGGCGCTTCCGGTCCTGCTGTTCGTGGAAAAAAGGCGCCGCACGGTCCCTGCAAGGCTCGGGTTCCAGCGGATCGTCCGGCCCCGGAAACAACCCTTGTGGATCCACGCGCTCTCCCTGGGGGAGCTCCTGTCCTGCGTGCCGCTGGTCAAAGAACTCCACAGACAAATCAGCGATCGTCCGATTTATCTGTCGGTCTCCACCCTGTCGGCGTGGTCCGTTGCGCGGGACAGACTCGCGGGGCATTTTGATCAGCTCGTATATTTTCCCTATGACCTCCTGTGGCCGGTTTTCCGGTGTGTTCGCCGGATCAACCCATGCCTCTTCGTCCTGATCGAAACGGATATCTGGCCGGGGTTTCTTTCCGTCATCCGCCGGCGCGGCATTCCCAGCCTCCTGGTCAACGGCCGTCTGTCACCCGCCACGCTGAGATCCTGTCTGCGATTCCACTGGCTGTTCAGGCCGGCCTTCAATACATTCGTCCGGATCTTCCCACAGTCCCGTGCCGAGGCCGACCGTTATCGGCGGATCGGTGTTACGGAAAGCAGGATCGGACATTGCGGCAATCTGAAATTCGATATCCCTCCGGTATCGGTTACGCAATCGGAACTCCAGACACTGAAAAATGCCCTGGGATTTAACCCTCAGGATCCGGTCCTCCTGGCCGGCAGCACCCACCCCGGGGAAGAAACCATTATTCATTCCGTGTTTCAACGACTCAGAAAGCGCCACCCCGCTCTGAAGCTCCTGCTGGTTCCACGGGATCCGTTGCGGGCTAAACAGGTGGCAGCCATTTTCAGAGAATCCGGGTACGTGGTCCGGTGTTATAGCGACTCACCCGTGCAATCCGCAGATGTCTGTGTGGTCAATGTACTGGGAAAGCTGGCAGGACTATATGTGGCGGCGGATGTCGCCTTCATCGGCGGGAGCCTGGTGCACCGTGGAGGGCAGAACCCCCTGGAAGCAGCGGCGGCCGGCAAACCGGTGCTGTTTGGTCCGCACATGACGAACTTTCCGGATATCTCCCGCCTGCTGCTGGAAAGCGGCGGCGCCTGGCAGGTCCGGGACGAAATGGAGCTTTTTGCACGATGCGACACGTTACTCGCCGACCCAGAACAGGCGGTTGAAACGGGGCGGAAGGGGCAGTCGATAGTTCGCACACATTCAGGAACCACCCGTCATGTGGTGGAAGACATCCGGGGGATAATCAGCGCGCCAACCGCACGGAAGAACAATGAAAAGGGCATCCCCTGATCTGCCGCATCGCCCCGCACGGCAAGCCCCCGTACATTCGGGGCGGCCCGGTCTGCAGGGTCGCCGGGCTGTCCGGAATCGAAGAAAAGATCCCGTGCCCCCCGCCAGGATCATCCGGTAAGAAAGGTGCCTTTTAATAGGGCCAATGCGGTACCCGTCCGCAACGGCATTTCAGGCCCCTCCTTTCAGCACTGACCGATGGCCGGTTGTCAGCAGGTATCACCTAAATCCTGCAAGCGTCGCGTTTGCCGAAGACCTGCCTGCAGCAGGCAGGTGCAAGGCGGCAAGGGCGCAGACGTACGACGATACTTCAAGTCCTTGCCAACGCCGTCCCGCCTCCAGGCGGGATAAAATCGACGCTCCCGAAGGGTAAACTGTTTTCAAAAACCCAAGACTTTATGGACGCAT
>CAZCVB010000269.1:0-3326 GCA_964501805.1 uncultured Desulfobacteraceae bacterium
CACGTGCGCCCCCTTTTCCCTGAGAACAACGCCGATGGCCCGGGCCGCCCCGCCCGCCCCCACGATCAAGCATTGTTTTCCCGGGATCCGGGTCACCGCTTCAAGGGCCCTGAGCGCGCCCGTGGCATCGGTGTTATGGCCGGTAAGCACCCCCTGGCGGTTCACGATGGTGTTCACCGCGCCGATGGCCCGGGCCCGGGGATCGATATGATCCAGGAGGGGCATCACGTCCGTTTTATGGGGCAGGGTCACGCTCAGGCCCCTGATTCCCAGGGCCTTCATGCCCCGCACGGCCCCCGCGATGTCCCTTGTCTCGAACGGGATATAAACCCCGTCAAGACCCGACTCCCGGAAGGCCGTATTGTGCATGACCGGGCTCAGGGTATGTCCCAGGGGGAACCCGACGATCCCGTAGACGGCCGTATGCGCGGTGATCTTCATGGAGAGAGCGACTCCAGGACGGCCTTCATTTCCTGAACAGGCAACTGCCCATCAGCCGATTCGGCCCCTTTTTCCAGGGCGGCGAACGTCAGGAACCCGCCCAGGAGCGGGGACGCCACCCGGCTCACGCGGCCGAGGGGCCCCATGCAAAACGCGATGATTTTAACGCCCCTTTCCCGGGCCATGGGGATCAGGTCCAGGACGCGCAGGTTGTCTTCGGCCCGCCGGGCGCGGGTGACGATCTTCACGATACCGCATCCCGATCCGGAAAGGTCCCGGAGCAGGGCCGAAAGATCCTTCTCCGAAGGCGTTTCCTCCGGGAAATGACGCGACAGGACGACCCGGGATGCCGGTGCCCGGGACAGGATTTCCCGGCGGTATCGGGCGGGGAGACGGTACTCCACATCCACGAAATCCGCCCCGGCCTCGACCGCGCGCATCACGTGATGAAAGCACGTCTCCGCGTCGTCCACGCCTTTGCCTCCCTCGGCCGTGGAACGATAGGTGACCATCACCGGCCTGGCGCACGCGCGGACCAGCTCCTCCAGGGCGCAGGATTCCATGACATCCAGCCGGATCTCGATCATGTCGGCCAGGGGTTCGGCCTGCGCGATCAGGGCCAGGGCCGCGGCCGTATCCCGCGCAATGATGGGGATGCACAACACGAGGATCACTTCTCCGTGATGGTTTCGTCGATCTTGTGGCCGAAGTGCCGTCCGCCCGCCTCCGTGTACCCGAGGATCTCGTCCCCGGGGCGGATATTCACCACGGACACCGCCTCGCCCCCGGGTCTTACGAGGCGGATGGTCTCGGCGTTCTGCAATATGACCGTGGCGCGGCCCGCGGTGCCGCCGGTCTCCAGAAGCAGAAGCGGCCGGCGCTCCACCTTTACCCGGCCGACAATGAGGGTCCGGGTCTCTCCCTGGGAATCGGCTCCCAGGACCTCGTCCCCCGCCCGGAGTTCGGACAGGTAGCGCGTCTTCCCGCCGGGGACCCGGACGTATGCGTGGACCGCGCCGGCGTTCACCCGGAACGGCCGGGGAGACACGTAGGGGTTCTCAAGGCTTTCCGCGTGCACCAGGAACAGGCACCGGCTGCTGTTGCCCACCAGCATGCCCTCTCCCGGCCCCATGAGGGAGCATGTGTCCACGCAGACCCGGTCGCCCATCCCCAGGGGCCGGAGCGCCTCGATGCGGAGGGTTTCCAGTTCCAGCCGGCCGCCCGTGGACCGGATGCCGTTGATGATCTCGCGCACCCTGGCGGGATTCGGGTTATCGATGATGAGCCCGTCCACTCCCTTTTCCAGTACGCCCGCCGCGGTCTGCGCACCTTCCAGGTCCGTCGCCTCCACATAGATATTCCCGGTCCGGGCCACCAGATTCTCCAAAGGGATGACGCTCCAGTCCGTGGTGCGGACCACCACGATCTTGTGCCGGCTCAACCGGACGATCTCTTCCTCGTCTCCGGCCGACCGGATTTCCACAGAAACCACGTCCTCGCCCCACTTCAGGTCCCCCTGGCCGGACACGATTTTGATCAGTCCCAGCTGCCTGACGCTCTCCACCCTGTCATCCGGGACCACCACCGCGTCGGCCCCGGATTCCAGGGCCGTTGTCACCAGGTCCTTGTTCCACGGATCCACCTTCACCCATACCTGTTTCATCACACCACGCTCCCTGTCCTTTCCTGTTCCGGACCGGTCCGGCCGTATCATTCATCCGGGGGGTCCATGCGGTCCAGGATCCACCCGGCCACCCCCTCCGGTGAAAGGGCCCCGGTATCCACCACAAAGTCGCCGGCCCGCGCATACAGCGGCCGCCGCTGATCCAGGACCTGCCGGATCTCGTCCACCGGGCCTGCGCCGCCGAGCGCCGGCCGCGCCTTGCCCGCCGCCAGGTCCTTCTCCATCCGGGTTCGGATGACGCCGGGGGCCGCGTCCAGCCAGAAAATCCGTCCGTTTTTTTTGAGGTCCCGAACGTTTTCCTCCAAAAGAACCACCCCGCCGCCCGTTGCCACCACGCGGCGGTCCCGGTTGGAAATCTCCCGGACGACCTCCCGCTCCACCCGCCTGAAATCCTTCCATCCACGGGTGGAAACCATGCGTTCAATGGGCATCGCCGCCCGTTCTTCAATGAGACGGTCCGTGTCCAGGAATTCCCACCCCAGCCGCCCGGCCAGGATCCGGCCGACGGAGGTCTTGCCGCAACACCGGTATCCGATAAGGACGATATTCATCGGGTCAAGGCCCTCCCGCCGGGAATACGATATCCGCTCTCCGCCTTATTCCCGGACCCCCGCACACCCTCTCTCACGGGCGAACAGGCATATCATATTTTTTTATTCCCGGACAACCGGAATTTCAACATGCTTCACCGGCTGAGAACGGGCCGCTCCCGTTTTGGCACCGTTTTCAGGCATCAAGAACCCGCCGGTCCCGTCACGGATACCGGCCCGAGGGAATGCGCGGTCTTCCCGCCGTCCGGTCAGCGGTGATTTTTTAAAGGGAATTTGCGGCCCGGTTCTGTTATCATCCAGATCAATCATCCTATTTTATTTGATTTATCAGGTTTTCAGATGAAATCGCAAGGTGAATCAATTGCCTGAATCCGCTATCTCCGGAAAAAAGAGGAGGCTGAAACCATGAACGGGCATGGCAATCGATCATCAACAGAAGCCTGAACATGTTCACCCTGATCGGCCTGGGGGTGACGGTTTCGTATGTGTACAGCCTCGCGGCCGTCCTTTTCCCGGGCATTTTCCCCGCCGCCCTGAGAACGGCGGAAGGGACGGTGGGCGTCTATTTTGAGGCGGCGGCCGTGATCGTGGTACTGATCCTTCTGGGCCAGGTCCTGGAGCTGAAGGCCCGGAGCCGGACCGGAGCGGCC
>CAZCVB010000270.1:0-1200 GCA_964501805.1 uncultured Desulfobacteraceae bacterium
CCCTCCGGCCCTGGCGAGACGTCCGTTGAGAAAGACTGTCGCAGCCATCCGCCGGGATTTTCTTTAGGGAAGCCCCGGGTTCTCTCTGGCGGGACGCAAAGGGCGGGGAAGGACCTGTGGTTGGTGGATAACGAGGGACGGGCGGGTTTTCCGGACGCGACTTGCCGGGAGGTCTGGAGCGGAAGGAAACCGCGGTCGTTGCGAGTGGATGAGCGGAGTCATTGAAATGAAGCGTCCAGAACGCATCTTGATCATAAAAATGAGCGCCATCGGTGATGTGGTCCATACATTGCCGCTTTTGGAGGTGCTTGGCAAAAATTTTCCCGGGACCCGGATCGACTGGCTCGTGGAAGAGGAGGCGTCCGATATTATCGCCGGTCATCCCTTCCTGGACCGCATGATCGTTTCGCGGCGGAAGGGTTGGGAGAAAAGACTCGCCGGCTTCAGGGACGGGCCGGCGGTACTGCGGGAGGGATTTGCGTTTCTCAAGGAACTGCGGGCGCGCCGATATGACCTGATAC
Source organism: uncultured Desulfobacteraceae bacterium (assembly GCA_964501805.1). Lineage (GTDB taxonomy): Bacteria > Desulfobacterota > DSM-4660 > Desulfatiglandales > Desulfatiglandaceae > CAZCVB01. The sequence continues at coordinate 522 of CAZCVB010000270.1, forward strand.
TCGACCTCCAGGGGCTCCTGCGGAGCGGGGTTCTGACCGGGCTTTCCAGGGGAAAACGGAAGATCGGGCTGGAAGGGGCCAGGGAGGGGGGCGGGCTTTTCGTCAACGACGGCCCGGTCCCCGTGGACCCGGATGAGCACGCTGTTGACCGGTATCTGAGAATGGCCGCGTACCTCGGGTGTCGTCCCGTGCCGTGGAAGGGTGAAATCGCGCTCTTCGATGCAGACAGGGAACGGGTTGAACGGCTTTTGAACGGAAACGCCATGTCCGGCCGGCCCCTTGTGGCCGTTAATCCCATGGCCCGCTGGGAGACGAAACTGTGGCCCCCTGAACGGTTCACGGCCCTCGCCGCCCGGCTGACGGACGAACTGGGATGCGGCGTGGTGTTTACCGGAAGCCGCAGGGACCGGGCCGTCCTTGACGGAGTCTGCGCCGGGGCGGGAGACCGGGCGGTGAATCTTGCGGGCCGGACCGACCTGAAACAGCTGGCCTGCCTGTATACAAGGTGCGCCGTGGTGGTGACCACGGATACGGGCCCCATGCATATCGCCGCGGCTATGGGCACTCCCGTGGTTGCCCTTTTCGGCCCCACCGCGCCCTGGCGGACCGGGCCCTACGGAAAGGGGCACACAATCATCCGGGAAAAGATGCCATGCAGTCCGTGTTTCAAAAAGCGGTG
>CAZCVB010000270.1:1300-3318 GCA_964501805.1 uncultured Desulfobacteraceae bacterium
CCGGCCAGTAGAGCCCTTCCACTACCGTGACCCCGGGTGCCGTATCCCCGGTGATCCGGGCGTGGAGCAGACATTCCCCCCGGTCATTGAAGACCCGGATCAATCCCCCGTCCGGGATGCCCCTCTCCCGCGCGTCTTGCGGATGGATCATGATGGCGGCCTTTCCCGCGCGCTTTCAGAGCGTGTCGATTTCATTGAAGGTTATGTGTGGAGACGTTCGTTCAGGCGCGAAAATCCCACGGTGTGCCCCGGGTATATTCCATGCCCACCCGCCGTTCTTCCACGGGCACATGCATCATCCCCGGCAGAGGGCGGCGTCGGTAGCCGCCAGGAGGCCGCAGGTATCCGGGCAGTCATGGGGGCATACGATTGGAAGAGTCTTCTCCATGATCGTCCGGTCCCTTCATCAACCCCCTTGACCCTGTTTGGCGGAGACGGTAGTATCCGCCAAGTGTAATTGAAAGGAGGAGCAAAATGGCCGTCAGCAAGGAACTTCTCGATATCCTGGCCTGTCCCAAGTGCAAGGGAGATATCTACCTGAACGAGAGCGGGGACGGTCTCATCTGTGAGCACTGCAAACTTCTCTATGAGATCAAGGACGATATCCCCGTCATGCTCATTGACGAGGCAAAGCCCCTCGAAAAATAGCTGCCGCCCGCCGTCCGGGCTCCGTCATGGTAGGAGCGGGCCGGGATATGGGCGGTATGCGCCCGGAGGCCGCTTTAGATAAAGATCGTGCCTCCTCCGGCGCCGACTGTTTTCAGGGATCGCGTGAAGATGATTTTATATTGATCCTCGGCCCCCTCGAAGCAGACACGGCACTCCCCGCCGGTCTCCTCTCCGGCGCAGGTATTGCACGAAGCCGCTTTTGGCAGGGGTTCCAGGCGGACCTCGAACCCCGCCTCCCGGTACATCTCAACCGCCTCGCTCAGGCGGGGCTCGCAGGCGACGAACCGCTTCTGCCATCCACCCCTTTCCAGTTGTTCGATCCCGGTTGCCTTCTCATTCATGGGGATCCGGCGCTTCTACAAGGACAAGGGTTTTTCCGGAAAAGCCTGACAGGATCGTATCCGTATGATGCATGCCCTGCCTGGGAAAGCCGATTTCCCGGAGCGGACCGCGGCCGGCGGGGAACCGCTCCCCCAGGTCTTCCAGGATACCTCTTGCGTGGGTCATTACTGCTCCGTCCAGCGTGACAAGGGTCCCGTCTACGGGTATCCGGTCATTGAAAAGGCCGAACCATGCCTCGAATACCCGGCCCATGAGGAGTTCCTCGTCAACGGGTGCCTCTCCCGAAGGCGGCAGGTCCTCGAAGGGTCCGGGTCCGGCCGTTTCTTCTCCAAGGGCCTCTTGGAGCAGGGAACCTGTCTTCCTGAGCCGATGGAGCAGGGTCGCCACCTCGGCGCGGTTTTTTTCGAATTCGCGGGCCAGGTGCAGAATGAGATGCCATTTCAGGCCCGGGTCTTCCGGGGATGCATCCGGGGCCCGGTCGCCCTCCCGGATCATCCTGCGGATATCCCAGCAACTCTCCTCGGAGAAGATCCCGTCGCGCGTCGCCGTTAGAAAGGACGCCAGGCCCCGGTCCCGTTGCTCCCGGATCCAGTTCCGGTACTCGGTAAGGAGATGCCTGAATTCCGCCCGGGGTTTCAGCGCTTCAGCGGGCCGGATGATCTCCACCCGGGGAGGACGATCCCCCATTCCGGTGCGGACCGGTTCATCCATGAACCAGGGGCGGCATACGATCAGGCGGTCAAAACGGGAGCCGATGCGCTCAATGGCGGCGGGTTCGATATGTATGTGGGGAAAAAGGATTGCCGGGATGTCCATTCAATCGTCCTTGGCGAGCGCCTGTCCGGGATGCCCGCCCGCGGCGCAGGGCCGCGGGCGGGTCACAGGATGTCTTCTTTTCAACTCTGAAGCTCGGGGAGATTCTCGTAAAAATCGAGGCATTCCGGATTGGCCAAGGCGTCCCTGTTCAGGACCGGTTTCCCGTGCAGGATATTGGTCACCGTGCTTTC
>CAZCVB010000271.1:0-3309 GCA_964501805.1 uncultured Desulfobacteraceae bacterium
CGAGGCAACAGGAGAGATTGACGGCGGTGGTGGTCTTCCCCACACCGCCTTTCTGGTTGGCGATGGAAACGGCCTGGGCCATGAACGATGAAACTCCCTTTTACCTAAATTGAGCGTTTCAAATTTTGATGAAGTCTTTTTTCCAAAGCCCTGCACACCTTGCATCTTCGGTAAACCCGGGAGTCGCTCAATTCAGGTTTTGACATGTGCAAGGTTCCGGTAAAGGCGGCAAAAGGCCGTGGATCTTGTTACCACAGTCACCCGGTTTTGAAAAGCGGAAACAGATGTTTCACGTGAAACACCGGAAGACCGTCCGGACGTGCCGCAAAAAACGATCCATCGGGCCGTCAGCGTCCACAGGCGCTTTCGGACTTCGGCCGCCGGGAAAGACCGGTTCCCGCCCTGGAAGCCCATTCCAACTACTTGAAACCGTTCCGTCTTTCCATTCCATTGCCGCAGGACGGATCGGCTGAGGGAGGGGTCGCCGGCGTTTCATATTCTCCTTGACAGCCACGCGATCCCGTCACTATCCTGAATCTCCGGGGACCCGCAGGACCGCCGGAACAGCGCCTGCGGGGAGTCATGCGAGCGAGGAAAACATGAAAAATCCATACATCGGCTTGGATCACGGGAGCGGCGGAGAGGCTTCCCGGCAACTGGTGGAGGAGATCTTCCTCTCCCGGCTCGGAAATGATTATCTCGACCAGATGGATGACAGCGCCGTGCTGATGCGGGACGGACAGCGGCTCGCCATGACCACGGATTCGTATGTGGTCACCCCCATCTTTTTCCCCGGCGGAGATATCGGAAGCCTCGCCGTCCACGGCACCGTAAACGACCTGTCCATGCAGGGGGCCCGCCCTCGCTTTTTGACCCTCGGCCTTATTCTGGAGGAGGGGTTCTCCATAACCGATCTCGAACGGATCGTGGACGGAGTGGCCGCCGCATCCCGGGAGGCCGGGATCCAGATCGTGGCGGGAGACACCAAGGTAGTTGCCAGGGGCCATGCCGACCGGGTTTTCATCAACACCGCCGGCATCGGATGGATTCCCGACGGCGTCGACGTGAGCAGCCGGAACGCACGACCCGGCGACGTGGTGCTGATCAACGGCCATATCGGGGATCACGGAATCGCCATCCTGACTCAGCGGGAAGGGCTCCGCCTGAAGACCCCGCTTACAAGCGACAGCGCCCCCCTGAACGGTCTCGTATCGGCCATTCTTGCCGCGGTTCCGAACATCCACGTGCTCAGGGATCCGACCCGCGGCGGCGTTGCCACCGCCCTGAACGAGATCGCTGGCCAGTCCGGCGTCGGGATCCGCCTGCTTGAAAGGGAGATCCCGGTTTCACCCGCCGTCCGCTCGGCATCCGAGATCCTGGGGCTCGACCCCCTCTACGTGGCAAACGAAGGAAAATGCCTGGTGATTGCGCCGGCTGAACAGGCCGATGCCGTCCTTTCCGCGATGACCCGCGATCCCCGCGGGAAAAAGGCGCGGATGATCGGCGAGGTCACGGCCGAACGCCCGGGAACGGTCGTCCTGGAGACGGCCGTGGGCGGCACAAGGATCCTCTCCACCCTCACCGGCGAACCGTTGCCGCGCATCTGCTGACGGGGCCGGGCGGCGGTTCATCTCTCCAGCGACAGATCAATCAAACGGTCCACCAGATCCGAAAGAGACCATCCCGCCGCACCGGCCGCCAGGGGAAAGAGGCTGTTCGGGGTCATGCCCGGAACGGTGTTGGTCTCCAGCAGGTAAATCCGGTCATCACGGAGGATCATGTCCGTTCGGCTCCAGACCCGGCATCCCAGCGCGCGGTGCGCCTTTCGCGCGCAGGAGGCCGCCTGTTCCGCAAGCTTCCGGGACACGCGGGCCGGGCAGATCTCCCGGGTCGCGCCCGGCGTGTACTTGGCCGCGTGATCAAAAAACGGGTGGGCTTCGCCCGGCACGATCTCCACCAGCGGGAGGGTCTCAAGGGTCCGGTTGCCCAGGACACAGCAGGTGATCTCCTTCCCTGCGAGGAATTCTTCCGCCAGGACCTCCTCGTCGTGTCGGAATGCCGTTTCCACCGCGCGTTCAAGTTCATCGGCGGTTCGGCAGACGGAGATGCCGAAGGAGGAGCCCTCGGTCACCGGCTTGACAATCACGGTCTGTCCCAGCCTTTGCAGGACGCCCTCCGCCGGGACCCGGTTCCCCCGTTTCAGCGCCACATGGGCGGCGACCTCCAGGCCGGCGGAGACATATACCTCCTTGGCCACCCGTTTGTTCATGGCCATGGCGCTCGCCAGAACACCGGAACCGGAAAAAGGAATGCCGAGAAGATCCAGGAACCCCTGGATCCTCCCGTCTTCTCCGAATCGCCCGTGAAGCATGATCAGGACAAGGTCAATCTCACCTTTCGAGCGGACCAGCGTTTCCAGGTGGTCTCTCGGGTCGTATAGGTGCGCCTCGTATCGGTCCCGGTCAAGGGCCCCGTACACCGCCTTCCCGCTGGCCAGGGACACCTCCCGTTCACGGGACCATCCCCCCGCCAACACCACGATCCTTTTTCTTTTCATCAATTAAATTCCCTAAATTTCCAGAAAAACGAATTTTTTCTTTTCTGTATTTTATGGCGCGTCCGGTTTTCCGAATCGACCCTGTGCCCCCATAAAAATTATTTTTCTTTTTATTTCAACCAGTTATAATGTATGCAAAAATCCAACCCAAAAGCAAATCCGTGCTCATAATGCCGGGAAAACCCGAAAAATCAAAGCAAATAAAATGAAAAACATTGAAATACGAAGAAAATAAAAGAAAACTGGAGATCCGACCTGTGGAAAAATTTTTACACCGCCCCGGTTTTTATTATTAACCGTTTGAATTTATAATTAAATTCCCTGTTTTCGGAATCTTCTTTAATTTCCACCCATTAGCAACCTTCCAGCGATTTTTCACAGTGTCCTTCGGCGGTTACACCGTGTTAAAAGGAGGTCCCATCCTAAAATTTTGCCTGCGCCAACCCACGTTGACAGGTTCGCACCTCTTCCGGTAGAAGACGCCCAGACATTTCGAAATTTCGTCAAAACTTGAGCCCGTTGAAAGGCATCCCTTCCGTTTCCGTACCGGCTGAGAAAACGCCCCCACGGAACGGGGCGGGGAAGACCATAGATTCATCCGGAAAGGATGGGCATCCCGGCCGGGGATCGATCGAACCCCGGGGTCGTCAGGATGTTGTGAGCGGCTCAAGACCTCGATATCCTTATTAAAAATAAACGCAACAACCGGGTGCCGGACTGTACCGGTGCTGAAATCCGCTCCTGCGACGGAA
>CAZCVB010000272.1:0-1086 GCA_964501805.1 uncultured Desulfobacteraceae bacterium
AGGAAACCCAGGTGGTTTTCTACTTTATGGCCCTGTTTCCGTGCAAAATTGAGGTCAAAACTTTCTGGTTCTGGACATTTGGCTTTCTGGACATTTGGCTATGCATTGGCTTATATATCCCAAGTGCCGCTTGCTCAGGCATGATGGGGATTCATCGCCACGTTTACGACCATTGTGCGTTCAGCGCCCCTCCTTTGGATACTTGTCGGTTTTGGCTTCTTTACTCTTGTGACAAAAAGCATTGCCCCCTGTGTCTGTTCCGGCTTTTTTTCTATCCCGCCCGGCCTTTCTGCCGACGCTGCGGCTTCTCCGTCTTTCCCGGAGGCCGGCCGCGTTTCCTGCGCGCGGAAGCAGGGGGCGGCCCGGTCCGGCGCGGGCGTCTCCCCGGACGGGATTTTCTCCGGGCGTCCCCCCGTTTTCCGGCAAGGTGCGGCCGGGGTTTCACCGGCGGGGCCTTGTCCTTCACGAACCAGTCGTCCTCCGGCCAGACCACCGGGATTTTTTCTCCCAGCAATTTTTCAATGGGTTCGAGATGGGCCACGTAGCGCTCGCACGCGAGGGAGATGGCCGTTCCCTCTTTCCCGGCCCGGGCGGTCCGTCCGATCCGGTGGATGTAGTTCTCCGGGTCCTGGGGAAGGTCGTAGTTGAACACGTGGGTGATGTCTTCCACGTGGATTCCCCGTGAGGCCACGTCCGTGGCCACCAGGATCTTGATGCGGCCGCTTTTGAAGCGTTCCATGAGGCTGAGGCGCTTCTGCTGCGGCAGGTCCCCGGTGATGCCCTCGGCGGGAAACCCGTTTCCCCTGAGTTTCTGGGACAGCCATTCCACGCCCCGTTTGGTATTGGAAAAGATCAGGACCCTGTGCCAGTCCTCCCTTTCCAGGAGGCCCAGGAGAAGCTGGAATTTCTCTTCCTTTCCCACGTGGAACAGGGACTGGGAGATCCCGTCCACCGTGATCTCTTCCCGCGTGACCGAGATGAACTCGGGCAAGTTCATGTATTCGTAGGTCAGTTCCATGACCCGGTAGGAGAGCGTGGCGGAGAAGAGCATGGACTGCCGTTTTTCGTAGTGGGGGAGGTTCTTGG
>CAZCVB010000272.1:1096-3294 GCA_964501805.1 uncultured Desulfobacteraceae bacterium
TGTAGCGCATGTCGCGGGTGAAACCCAGGTCGAACAACCGGTCCGCCTCGTCCACCACCACCATCCGGATGCCCTTTGTCTTGAACACGGACTGCTTGAAATAGTCGATGATCCTGCCCGGGGTGCAGATGACGATATCCACCCCCTGTTTGAGGATATCTGCCTGTTTCTGGTAATCCATGCCGCCGATGACCTGGACCAGGCTCAGGCCCGTGTATCGGCCCAGGACCCCGGCCTCCTCGAAGATCTGGGTGGCCAGCTCCCGCGTTGGGGCCACGATGAGCGCGGAGGGGACGCCGGGAGTCCGGTCCGTCGCCCTGAGCAGGCGGGTGAACATCGTCACCAGGAACGCGGCCGTTTTCCCGGTTCCGGTCTGCGCCTGTCCGGCCACGTCCCGTCCCTCGAGAGAAATGGGCAGAACCTCGGCCTGGATGGGGGTGCAGTGGACAAACCCGGCATCTTCAAGGCCCCGGAGGACCTCCCCGGGCAGATCAAACCCGTCGAATCGGGTATCCGTCAGGAATCTCGGCCCTCCTTGTCCGGCGGGACCTGTTTTACTATCCTCGTGCGTCATGTGCAATTGCCTTCCGGGTGAGGATTCCGTCAACAGCCGGGGCGGAATCCAGGATTGGAATATTCAGGGCTGTTTTCCGGGCGATCATAACGCCATAAGGGAGGAAAAGTAAAGGGACAACCGGTCAACGGCCGCGCGGGGCGGGGCTTTTCCGGGCCGTGCGGCGGGAAATCTTCCAGCACTGATGGACGCGGGGCCGGCGGGCGAAATCCGGCGGGATGGTCTTTCGGGTGATGTCCTCGATGTTGAGATCCGGTAACATGCCGGAATTCAATTTGAAATTCCGGAAATGGGTGGAAAAGAGCAGGGTCCCCCCGGGAGCGAGGAGACGCACCGTCCGGCGAATCAGGTCCGCGTGGTCCTTCTGGAGGTCAAAGGGGCGTTTCATCCGCTTGGAGTTTGAAAACGTGGGCGGGTCGAGAAAGATCAGGCCGTAGGACCGTCCGCGCCCGGCCGCCGATTCAATCCATTCCAGGCAGTCCGCCCGGATCCGTTCGTGGCGGGGGCCGTCCAGTCCGTTGAGAGCCAGGTTCTCGCGCGCCCACGCCAGGTGGGTTCTCGACAGGTCCACGGTGGTGGTGCGTGTGGCGCCGCCGTGGGCCGCGTAAACCGTGGCCGTGCCCGTGTAGCCGAACAGGTTCAGAAACCGCTTTCCCGCGGCCATGCGCCGGATCAGTTCCCGGGTCTCCCTGTGGTCCAAAAAAAGCCCCGTATCCAGGCGGTCGGCAAGATTGACCCGGAACCGGAGCCCCCCTTCCTTCACCTCGAAGAAGCGCGCTTCCCGCGCCATCCTCCGGTACTGGGCATTCCCTTTCTGCCTGCGGCGCAGTTTGAAAAAGATCCGGGATTCCGGGACATCCAGGACCTCCCTCACGGCCCTGAGCGCCTCGAAACGGCGGGTTTCGGCCTTTTCCCGGTCCACGCGGGCCGGGGGCAGGTATTCCTGGACATGAACCCATAATTTCTCTCCCCGGTATATGTCCACGGCCATGGCATATTCCGGGATATCCCGGTCATAGAGCCGGAAGCAGTCGATTTCCGACCGCCGGGCCCAGCGGCCGAAATGCCGGAGGTTTTTCCGGAGACGGTTGGCCAGCATTCGTTCCCCGGGGGAGGGCGGGGCAGTGGAAGGGACGGGCCCGGGAGCCCGTGCCCGGGGCGCGGCGTCCCGGGCCGGGAAACGGGTGCGGGGCTTGAAGATCAGCAGCCGGCATGGAATCGGCCCGTTGTAAAGGGGGTGGACCCGCGCGGGCGCCAGCCCGATGCCCTGTTCCACCCGGCGGTTTCCCGCGAGAACCGCGGCGCGCCATCCGGGCGCCTCTTTCCTGAGGAACGCCCCCAAGCGGCCGTAGAGCGGGCCGAGATCTCCGGGATCCCCCATTCTCCTGCCGTAGGGCGGGTTGGTCGCCACGAGACCCGGGCCCTCCGGCCGGAGGAGAGGGGGGAGATGATCGCCCAGGGACCGCCGTTCCAAACGGATCGTGTCCCCCAGTCCGGCACGGCGGGCGTTTTCGGCCGCCTCCTTTATCGCGGTCCCGTCGGTATCGCATCCCATTATGCGCGGGAGCCTTTCCAGCCCGGCGTCCCGCCGCGCCCGCGCCTCTTCCACGAGCCGCTCCCATGT
>CAZCVB010000273.1:0-1408 GCA_964501805.1 uncultured Desulfobacteraceae bacterium
GGAATACTACCGGGTATAACCTGCATCCTGAAGAAACAGTTCTGAAAATACCTGTCTTTTTACTTTAAAATTGTCAGCCTTTCAGGGTTCGCTTTCTGCCACGCGATAACAGGCCGGGATGCCGATATCACCGTATCTTTTTTGTCGCGGGCATATTGTGCGGTGAATTATTACCGCCGCGGGCCCCGCGCCTTGAACATACGGCAAACCCGGCACTCGCAATATCAGGTATAAAAAAATCATCCGAACGGGATAGACTCGGGAGATCGCCGATTTTTCTGTCCCGACGGGAAAACGAAAGGAGATCCCCATGAATCCGATTATCGCACAGAGGGATGGATCATACGCGCTCAGCATTGAATTCCCTTCCGGGATGGTTCCGCCGGCGGTCCTGGAAATCCTCAACCGGGTGGTGGCCGAAGAGACGGCCCGTCTTCACGTGACCACGGCCCAGAAGCTGATGCTCCTGGACCTCACCGAGGCCGCGGCTGGGCGTGCCGTGGAACGCCTTTCGAAGACGGGGATCCGGTTCAAGCGTCCAAAGGAGGTATACCAGCCGAGGGTATGCGTGGGGTCCCGCTATTGCCGGATCGGGGTGACGGACGCGCTGTCCCTGGGAGAGCGCATCTACGAGCGATACGGTGGGGGTGAACTGCCCTGCAACAAACTGAAGAGCGCCGTGAGCGGGTGCAAGGCCTCCTGCGCCCATTCCACTATCGCGGACATCGGTTTTGTGGGAAGGCGGGCCGGTTATGACGTCTTCATGGGCGGGAAAAGCGGATACCGCCCGGTCCAGGGGAGGCTTGTGGCGAGCGGTGTCGACGAAGACGAGGCCCTGCGCTTAATGGGCCGCGCCATTGAGATCTACCGGGAGTATCACGACCCGGATGATCTCAACAAGACCCTTGTGCGGCTACTGGACGTCATGGACGGCATGGGCCTCGATCGTTTCAAGGCGCTTCTCTCCTGACGGCAAGCGGCCTATGCGCCGTGGAACCGCAATATCAGCATGGTGATATCGTCCGACTGCGGAATGCCGTGCGTAAACTCGTGGATCCGCACGGCGATTCCCTCCGCCATTTGGGGGATTGTATTTTCGGCGAGGCTGGCGGAAGGTTGGTCCTCTCATTGACAAAAGGTCCGATTTCACATAAATCTGAGGCAGGTCCCGGGCCCGGCGCAGTGCCGGGGTAAAGGGTGTTCCTGGATATCTCCCCGTGCGGCGGGATGGGACGAACGGGACCAGGTGAACAGCTACGGAGGAATGAGAGATGAAATGTCCCCACTGCGGTGAGGAAATCCCCGGTTCCGCATGTCCGTACTGTGGATCGATGAATCCGGAGAGTGCCGCCTACTGCATGACGTGCGGCGCCTTTCTGGGGGAGAGGGAAGCCGACGGAATTGCGGA
>CAZCVB010000273.1:1508-3292 GCA_964501805.1 uncultured Desulfobacteraceae bacterium
GAACTGGAGGCCTTCAAGGTCGTCAACCCGTCATCGGAAAATATCGCGCGGTATCTGTTCCGGGTCCTTTCAAAGGACCTGAATACCGCCACGGTCCGGGTCGCCAGGGTCACGGCCTGGGAATCGGACACCGCCTGCGCCAGTTATACGGAACCGGGATAAGGACGATCCCATGAGCCGTGTATACGCCTTTATCCCGGCCCGGTACCGGTCCACCCGTTTCCCCGGAAAACCCCTGGCCCCCATCGCCGGAAAACCGATGATTCGGCATGTGTACGAGCGGGCCGCTTTGTGCCCGGAGTTTTCGGGGGTCTTCGTGGCCACCGACGATGAACGGATTTCGGACTGCGTGAAAGAATTCGGGGGGAGGGTGGTCATGACCGGAAGGGAGCATCCTTCCGGAACGGACCGTATCTGCGAGGCCGCCCTCAAAACGGGCCTGGCGGAAGAGGATATCGTGATCAATATCCAGGGGGATCAACCCCTGTTCGATCCCTCGGTGGTGTCCCGGCTGGTGGCCCCTCTCGAAGCGGACGCCTCTCTCCACATGAGCACGCTCAAGTACCGGTTGACGGATCCGAAAGACGTTCTCAACCCGAACCACGTGAAGGTCGTAACGGACCTGCAAGGGACGGCCATCTACTTTTCCCGCTGCCCGATCCCGTATTTTCGTGATGTCCTTCCTGAAGGGGGCCATTTCAAGCATCTCGGTTTTTACGGCTATCGAATGGGATTCCTGACGCGTTTCACCCGGCTCCCTCCGGGCCCGCTGGAGTCGGCCGAAAAGCTGGAACAGTTGAGGGCCCTGGAGCACGGGTTCCGGATCCGGGTGGTGGAAACCATTGTCAATTCCATCGAAGTGGATGTACCGGAGGACATCCATGCGGTGGAGGCGGCGCTGCGCCGGTCCCCGTCGAGAGGCCCTGTCGGCCCATGACCCGGCTATGGAAATTTATACCGGTCTCTCCCCTGGCCGCGCCCCTGGCCCACGAGGCCGGCCTCACACCCCTGCAGGCACAGCTTCTCCTGAATCGCGGCATCTCGACCGCCCGCCTGGCGGAGACCTTCCTCAATCCCCGGCTGGCGCACCTGGCGGATCCCATGGGCCTGAAGGATATGGACCGTGCCGTCGATCTCATTCGCCGGGCCGTCCGGGAACGGACGAAAATCACGATTTACGGGGATTACGACGCGGACGGACTCACCGCCGCCGCCCTCCTGCACAATTTTTTTACGGACCTGGGGCTCCGGCCCTCCTGTTATATCCCGGACCGCCTGAATGAAGGCTACGGCCTCAACCGTGCGGCGGTCAGGAAGATCGCCGCGGACGGGACCCGGCTCCTGATCACGGTGGATTGCGGTGTTTCCAGCGCCGGGGAGATTTCTCTGGCACGGGAACTCGGAATGGAGGTGGTGGTGACGGATCATCACCGGGTGCCGGCGGGAACCGCCCCTTCGTGGCCGCTGGTCAATCCCCACCGCCCGGACTGCAATTTTCCCTTCAAGGAACTCTCCGGCGTGGGGGTTGCCTTTTTTCTGGCCGTTGCCGTGAGGGGAGCGCTCAGGGGAGACGGGTGGTTCGCCCGGAGGCCCGAACCGGACCTGAGGCGCTACCTTGACCTGGTGGCCCTGGGGACGGTGGCGGACCGCGTTCCTCTGGTGGATCAGAACCGTCTGCTGGTGCACAGCGGGCTGGCCGTGATGCCGGAGACCCGCTGGGCCGGGATCCGGGCCATGACGGCCTCAGCGGGGATTACAGGCCCGGCGATCAGCAGCGATGATCT
>CAZCVB010000274.1:0-3285 GCA_964501805.1 uncultured Desulfobacteraceae bacterium
ACTTCCGCAGGTTCCGTTTCCGTTTGGTACTCTTTTTTGTCAGGATGTGGCTCGAATAGGCCCGGTTTCTCACGATCTTCCCGGACCCGGTGGTTTTGAACCGTTTGGCCGCACCCCGGTTTGTCTTTACCTTTGGCATCTGTTTCCTCCCTGCGCGCACAATAAAAAACAAAAAAATCCGCTCACCGGGTCTCTCCGGACAGCCCAGTCCTTCTCCACCCGGGCCCGGTTCTCCATATCATATCATATTCGGAAAAGCGCGGCGGATCTACCTGGGAACAAGGACCATGCTCATCCGGTTTCTGGCCTCTCTCACCGGCGCCTGCTCCACCGATCCCAGTTCCTCCACTTCCCCGGCCACCCGTTTCAGGAGGCGGTAACCGGCATCCATATAGGCCATTTCCCTGCCCCGGAAAAAAACGGTCACCTTGACCCGGTTCCTTTGACTCAGGAACTTGCGGATATTCTTGAGTTTGAACCCCAGGTCATGATCCTCCGTGTGGGGCCGGAGTTTGATCTCCTTGAGCTGGAAGGCCCGGCTCTTTTTGCGCGCCTCCTGGGCCTTCTTGCTCGTCTCGTACTTGAATTTTCCGTAATCCATGATCCGGCAGACAGGGGGATCCGAATTGGGCGCCACTTCCACCAGGTCCAGGCCCTCCTCGCCCGCGATCCTGAGGGCATCCTGGATGGAGACGATGCCAAGCTGTTTCCCGTCAAAAGAAATCAATCGGACCATCTTCGCCCGGATCAGATTATTTATCCTGGCCTCTCCAAATTTTCTGCCTATGACCGTTACCTCCTCTGCTGACAGTCTTCTCTTACGCGGTCAATGAATTCCTCCACGGACATGAATGGAAGATTCCGACCGTTCCTCAACCGTGGGGTCACCCCCTCTTTTTCGCACTCCCGGTCACCCAGTATCAGCATATAAGGGACCTTCTGCAGCTGGGCCTCCCTTACCTTGAGCCCCAGCTTCTCGTTTCTGAAATCCGGCTTTACCCGGATATCCGCGTCTTTCAGCCTTTTCAGGGCCCGCTCACCGTATTCGATATTCCGGTCCGTCACGGTGAGGATAACGGCCTGCACCGGCGCAAGCCAGACGGGGAAGGCCCCGGCATAATTTTCAATCAGCACGCCGATGAACCGCTCAATGGCGCCCAGGATGACCCGGTGGATCATCACGGGCCGATGCCGCTCGCCGTCCCGGTCCACGTATTCCAGATCAAACCGTTCGGGAAGGGTGAAATCGCACTGGATGGTGGCGCACTGCCACATTCGCCCCAGGGCGTCCTTCAGCTTCACGTCTATCTTCGGGCCGTAGAAGGCCCCGTCGCCTTCATTGATGTCGTACGGAAGGCCCTTTTGGTCCATGGCCTTCAAAAGGGCCCCTGTGGCCAGGTCCCAGTCCGCGTCCGATCCGATGGATTTTTCCGGCCGCGTGCTCAACTCCAGGTCGTAATCAAAATGGAAGATGTCCATCACGTCCGCCACGAAATCGAGGACACCGGCGATCTCGCCGTCCAGCTGCTCCGGGGTGCACAGGATATGGGCATCATCCTGGGTGAACTCCCGCACACGGAAGAGTCCGTTCAGCACGCCGGAACGCTCGTGCCGGTGAACCGTGCCCAGCTCAAAATACCGCTTCGGGAGATCACGGTAGCTCCGGATCCTGGAACGATAGATGAGCATGTGGGAAAGACAGTTCATCGGCTTGATCCCGTAGGACTGCTCATCGATTTCGGTAAAGTACATGTTTTCCCGGTAATTCTCGAAATGACCGGATTTTTTCCACAGTTCGGTCTTTAAAATGGTCGGCCCCTTCACCAGGTCGTATCCCCGCTTCAGGTGCTCGCGGATCTCGAAGTCTTCCAGCATGTGGCGAAGCATCATGCCGTTGGGATGCCAGACGATCATCCCCGCACCGATCTCGTCGTGGGTGCTGAAAAGGTCCAGCTGGGCCCCTATCTTCACATGGTTCCGTTTCTTGGCCTCCTCGATCCGGTGGAGATACTGGCGGAGCTGTTTCCGGTCGGCGAACCCCACCCCGTAGATCCGGCTGAGCATGGGCCGTTTTTCATCGCCCCGCCAGTAGGCCCCGGCCACCTTGGTCAGGTGAAAGGCCTTGATCATCCCGGTCGAGGGAACATGGGGACCGCGGCAGAGATCGGTAAACGTCCCCTGGGTGTAAAGGGAGACCGTTTCCGCCCCCAGGTCCCGGATCAGCTCGACCTTGTAGTCCTCCCCCTGTTCCTGAAAAAACGCGATGGCCTCCCGGCTCGTCATCTCCGTCCGCGAAAAGGGGAGATCCGCCTTGACGATCTCCGCCATCTTTTCCTCGATCTTCGGCAGGTCCTCTTCCCTGAACGGCCGCTCGTAGTCAAAATCGTAATAGAACCCGTCCGCGATGGCCGGTCCGATGGTTACCTTGACACCCGGGAAAAGGGCCTTCACCGCCATGGCCATCACGTGGGAGGTACTGTGACGGACGATCTCGAGCCCCTCCTCCGAATCCATGTACACGGGTTCCAGTTCGGCATCCGCCTCAACCGGACTTGAAAGATCCCGGATTTCCCCGTTGACCCGGACCGCCACGATCCTGTCCGGCCGTTTCGGTTTTGCCCGGGCCAGGATCTCGGATGCCGCAGCCCCGGCGGCCACCCGGATGTCATTATCAGACTGATTCTTTACATGGACCGTAACGGTATCCATCTTCTGCGCCGGAAAGCAAATAAGGCACCCAGGGAATACCTTTTCGTTCACCCGGATGCCTTGTGTTTATTTCTTATCTTCTGGTATCCAAAACAGGCTGGTTTTCGGTATCGCCCTCACCATGGAGACCCCGCTTCCACGCCCTGTTTCCTCCGGCGTGTTCGAGGGGGCCTTCATCCTCAAAAAATGAACCGGCCGGCGTCACCGGTTCGGGGGTTCCCTGGTAGGCACGATGGGATTTGAACCCATGACCCCTACCGTGTCAGGCCGTTTTCAGCTCAAAGCGAAACGCACCATAATATACTAACATACAAGAAGTAAAGGAAAAAATCAATTTTCGTTTTTTCTTTTTTTGTGGCTTTTTGCCCTGTTTTTTGTTATTATGGTAGCAAAATGGTAGCAGAGATTCAAGCAATTTTTTAGGGATTAGGATAAGCCGCCGACAAGCCCGGTGATCCCGACCGGGATTCCCTGGATATCTCACGGGGCGCATTTAGGAAATGCAATGAACCTTCCCCGAATCATAATCTCAGATGATGCAGGACGAGAAATTTATCATGAAATACCTATCTGCAA
>CAZCVB010000275.1:0-3247 GCA_964501805.1 uncultured Desulfobacteraceae bacterium
GGGCCCGCCTTTCGGAAAGGATAGTGATCTCCGCGTCCGCCAGCAGGCGGATCTCCCGTGTGAGGCCGTCTCCCCCGTTGTGCAGGCCCCGGCCCCCCGTTCCCCTCCGGATGGAATACTCCGTGACCAGGAAGGGATAACTGTATTCCAGGGCCTCCACCGGGGTGTTCAGGGTGTTGGTCATGTGGGAATGAACGGCGCTTTCCCCGTCGGTCACGGCGCTCGCGCCCGTTCCGCCCCCCAGGGTCTCGTAGTAGGCGAAGGCCTCCCCGGTTTCGGGATCAACGCCGCCGATGGTGATGTTGTTCATGGTGCCCTGGCTGGCCGCCGGAATCGCCTCCGGCCGGGCCCTGGAAAGCGCTCCCAGGACCACGTCCACCAGCCGCTGGGACGTCTCCACGTTTCCCCCGGCCACCGCGGCCGGGAACCGCGCGTCCACCACGCTTCCCTTCCGGGTGAGCACGCGGACGGGCCTGAGGCATCCCGCGTTGGTGGGAATATCCTTGGGGACCAGGGACCGGAAAGCGTAGAGCACGGCGGAAAGGGTAATGGCATGGACCGCGTTGATGCTGCCCGGGACCTGGTCGTCCGATCCGGAAAAATCGAGGACCGCCTCATCTCCCGCGATGGTGAGCGCCACGTGGATCCGGATATCCTTCCGGCTGAAGCCGTCATCCTCCATGAAATCCTCGAATTCATAGCGGCCGTCCGGCAGGTCCCGGATGGTGTGACGGATCATCCGCTCCGCGTAGGCCATCAGGCTTTCGGCATAGAACGCGGCGGTTTCAAGGGTGTAGGCCCTGATGAGGTCCCGGGTCCTCCGGACGCCGGTGACGTTGGCCATGATCTGGGCCGAAAAATCTCCTTCCCGTTCGGCGGGCGTACGGACATTGTTGAGAAAAAAGGCCATCAGATTCCGGTCAACGACGCCCTCCCGGACGATCCTGAGCGGCGGGATGATCACCCCCTCCTGGAAGATGGAGGTGGACAGCGGCATGGAGCCCGAACTCATTCCCCCCACGTCCGCATGGTGGGCGCGGTTGGCCACGTAAAAACAGGGTTCATCCGTGTCGGCGAAGACAGGGGCCACGAGGGTGATGTCCGGCAGATGGGTCCCGCCCTTAAAGGGATCGTTCAGGATCACCATGTCCCCGGCCTTCCAGCGGATGCTCTTGATGGCGGTCTTGACCGACAGGGGCATGGAGCCCAGGTGGACCGGGATATGGGCGGCCTGGGCGATCATATCCCCGGCCGCGTCAAAGACGGCACATGAGAAATCCCGCCTCTCCTTGATGTTGGGAGAAAAGGCGGTGCGCATGAGCGTGACGCCCATCTCCTCGGAGATGGAAGCGAACCGGTTCTTGAAGACCTCCAGCAGGATGGGATTGACAGCCATTCTTCCCTCGTCGACGGTCGGGCGGCCGGAAAACCGCCGCCTCCTCTTTACCCGGAAATTTCCATGAGGATGTTGCCGTATTCGTCGATTTCAGCCGATGCAAACGGGGGGATCACGATGGTGGAGGAGTATTCCACCGCGATGGCGGGCCCCGCAATCCGGTTTCCCGGGCGGAGCATCGCCCGGTCAAAAGTACGGGTCCGGATCCGGGCCCGGTCGAAGATGACGTCCCGTTCGCCGATAAACGCCCCGTCCGGGGGAACGGCGGATCCTTTTTCGGTCCTGGGGAAGCGGGGTTTTTCGGGAATCCCCCTGGCCCGGAGCCGGATATTCACGATCTCCACTTTCTTTTCGTTGTTCCGATACCCGTAGGTCTTTTCGTGCAGGCGGTGAAAGGCCTCCACGTAATCACCGTCAAAGGGGACGATGATCTCATAGGACTGGCCCTGGTACCGCATGTCCAGGTACCGTTCCAGGGCCAGGTGCTCCCGGGAGATCCCCTCCGCCGTCAGGTCCCGGGTCCCGGCGGCTTCCAGGTCTCCGAACAGGGCCCTCAGGTCCCCGGGGGTGGTCCCGGTGCCGGTCTTCATCACGGTGAGGGAATAATCCTTGATGATGTCGGCCATCAGCATGCCCATGGCCGACAGGATCCCCGGATTCCCGGGCACGAGGACCTTCGGGATATTGAGAAGACGGGCCAGGAAGGCCCCGTGCATGCCGCCCGCCCCGCCGAAACAGAAGAGGGTGAATTCCCTCGGGTCGTATCCTCTTTCCACCGAAATGACGCGGATCGCCTTTTCCATGGCCGTGTTGGCCACGGAGAGGATCCCCTCGGCCAGTTCCACCGGGGAGAGTCCCGCCGCCTCGGCCATGCGCGAAAAGGGCGCATCCAGCCGTTCCGGCCGAAGCGCCATGCCCCCGCCCAGGAAGCGGTCGGGGATGAGCCTTCCCAGGTAGAGGTTGGCGTCCGTCACGGTGATCCGGTCTCCCCTCCCGTAGCAGATGGGGCCCGGATCGGCGCCGGCGCTTTCGGGTCCCACGGTGAGAGATCCCCCGGGGTCGATGTCGGCGATGGAGCCGCCGCCCGCCCCTACCGTATGGATATCGATCATGGGGACCTTGATGGGATATCCCGAAATCGTCGATTCCACGGTCAGCGACAGGGCCCCGTCCATGAGGCTGACGTCCGTCGAGGTGCCGCCCATGTCGAACCCGATGAGCCGGGAATGACCGGCCATCCTCCCCGCCTCGAACGCGCCAACGGCGCCGCCCGCCGGGCCGGAAAGGATGGTCCGAACGGATTCCTTCATGGCGGTTTCCGCGGAAATGCTTCCCCCGTTGGACTGCATGATGCTCAGGGTGTCCCCCTGTTCCAGGTGGTCCAGCAGGTGGCCGATATACTGCTGCATCCTGGGTGACACGTAGGCGTTGATCACCGTGGTGGAGGTGCGCTCGAACTCCCGGAATTCTGCCAGGATTTCATGGGAAAGGGAGACTGCGGGTCCCGGGTCTTCAAAAAGCGCCCGGATTTGCCTTTCGTGGGACGGGTTGATAAAGGAAAACAGGAACGAGACCGCGACCGACTCCACGCCGAGGGACGCCATCTTCCGGATGACCGCCCGGGCGTCCTCCATGTCGAGGGGTTCGAGGACTTCACCGGTGTGCAGGATCCTTCCTCTCACACCGAACCGGAGGCCGGTCGGAACCAGATGGGGTTCCCGCCGGTAGGCGAGATCGTACAGGCGTTCCCGGTTCTGGCGGCCGATTTCGATCAGGTCCTCGAACCCGGCATTGGTGACGAGGGCGGTCCGGGCCCCTTTTCTCTCGAGGATGGCGTTGGTGGCCACGGTG
>CAZCVB010000276.1:0-3198 GCA_964501805.1 uncultured Desulfobacteraceae bacterium
GTTTGGGGAGATATGGTGGTAACAATGGTACGGTTACAACCCACCGCGGGTGTACCGCACAAAAGGCCGGCGCTGAAGATCAAAAGATTTTCAGGAGAAAAAGCATCAACTTCAGGTGGAACCCTGTCCCACAGTATCTTGGCGTTCGTGCCCAGCCCTCCCAGATAAAGCTCGGTCAGCTCCGGATCGGTTTCCACCCTCTCGATGCTTCCCCTGGACAGATCGATCTCTAAATTAAATCCCGTCTCTGCATACCTCATTTTTTTCCCCTTCTATATCCCTGCCCCCGGCATGAATTCTTGATAAGCGTTATTGCATCCGAGGGTTGCAGGCGCCGGTTCATAACGGCCTCCCCCCGCCGGGGGAAAGCTGAACTTGCGTCAGTTACCGGAGTATTTTTCTGGAGGCACCCGTGCCGCGAGGCCGGAAACGGCATCCCTCGGATGGTGAACCGAAAACCCGGATCATCACGATTCAAGCCGCTTCTTCAGATTGATAAAAATGCTCAGCTCGAAACCGGACGTCTTGAAAAAGGACATCAGGTCCGCGGAATCCCAGCGGACCGAGGTCAGGATGTCATAGATACCTCTTTCGCGGTAAAATGCGAAAATCTCCCCGGCCAGCTTCCGTCCGATTCCCTGCCCCATGAATTTCGGCTCCACTCCCATGGTGGCGATCCAGGCGCTTTTGTCCAGGCCGAATCCCGCGTAAACAAGATAACTGATCATGTAACCCGCGACATTGCCATCCAGTTCGGCAACGAAACTGGCCTCTTCGTCCTCTTTTCGCACCTGTTCCTCGATGATCTTTCTGAAATCCGTCTTCACGGGCGACTTGGTGATGGCGGACTGGATCCTCCCGATGGCCGGCGCATCCTCCACCCGGATTCTTCTCACCACGAGTTTTTCAAGCAGGGCACTCATTTTCCGTCCAAATCAATCCCTGGGTTAATCTATGCGGATGATCTTTACGCGGCATCCCACCCAGTCCGGGGGGAGATAGACCCGGCCGCTGTTGCCGCTCATTTTCACGGCCTTCTCCACCATCTCCTCGCCGTAGACTTCGAACTTCACCTTTCCCTGTTCGCCGGCGGTGCCTGGTTTTTCCCGGTTTCTCGCTTTTTTCTCATCCGCCATTTTGTTAAAATCTCGATAAAAAAAGATTAAGATACAATGATCATTCGAATGTATCGGATCTTATAAAAACTAAACATATTTTCGCCTTAATTTTACAGATGTGAATGACTACAATTTAGCTACAAAGTAACTACATGTCAAGAAAAAAATAGGCGACGACGGACGTATCCGATGGCAGGGGAGATGGGGAAGAACGGCATGACGACGGCTTGACGCCGTGAGGATACCTGCTGTAGGATTTGTCATGAGCATGAGATCCGGAACAGATGGTTTGGTAGTGGATTGTTGCTCTCGTTATTGACCGGATGGGCGCACATTTATGACCGCCTTGTCCAGGCGACGCTCCACGTGCTTGACTTCAAGATTTAAAGCCGAATAATATCAAATGGTTGAAAATGACTGAAACCACCCGGGACAAGCGCTACCTTGACCCCACACCCATCATCGACAGTGACCATCCCGCGGTTATCGAATACGCCCGGACCACGGCCGGGACTTCCGGAGATCCCGTTGAAAAGGCCGTGAAGATCTACTACGCCGTGCGCGACGGCATCCGCTATGACCCGTACTACCCGTTTTATCTCCCGGAGCACTACCGGGCCAGCAATATTCTGAAAAGCGGCCGGGGCTACTGCGTCTGCAAGGCGTCCCTCCTCTGCGCCCTCGGCAGGGCCTGCCGGATCCCTTCCAGGGTGGGATTCGCCAATGTCCGTAACCACCTGGCCACCCGCCAGCTCCTTGAATTCCTGGGTACGGACCTGTTTGTCTGGCATGGGTACGTGGAATTTTACCTGGAAGGAAAATGGGTCAAGGCCACCCCGGCATTCGACGCGGAAGTCTGCATGCGCCACCGCGTCGCCCCCCTTGAATTCAACGGCCGGGAGGATTCCGTTTTCCAGCCCTATAACCGGGACAGAAAGCTGTATGTGGAATACGTGAAATACCTCGGCACGTTTGCAGACATACCGGTGGACCGCATCCTGGCCGCCTGGAAAAAGGCTTACGGGAGTGATCGCGTCAGGGAATGGATCTCACGCCACGAACGATCAAAGGGAAACCGGGTCCGGGATTTCCTGAAGGAAGAGGTCTTGAAGCAGTAAAAAATTCCCGTGTCACCGGTATCCCATCAGGACGCCGGACGCATTCGGGCCCGTGAAAGGGAATCGCCGGATATCCCGCAACCCGGCTTCCTCCATGATTTCCCTCAGTTGCCCCTCCGAATAGGACCGGCCCTCATCGGTATTGACCAGCATGTTCAGGGAAAAGACGGCCGGAAACAGCGGGGCGTCGAGGCTCTCCTCGAGAATAAAATCATGAATCAGCAGGAGACCGCCGGGCGCCAGCGCGGAGACCGCCTTTTCGACGATCTTCCGGGCATCCCCGGGACCAACGGAGTGAAGAATCTGGGAGAGCCAGGCCACGTCGTAGGTGCCGTTGATCTTCCCCCGGACATAATCCCCGGCCGTGAACTCGACCCGATCCGCCACCCCGAATTCCGAAATGATCTTCTCCGCAAAAGGACGGGTGGTGGAAAGATCGTAGACCGTGGCCCTCAGTCCGGGATTCGCCAGGCAGAAATGGACGGCGTACGTGCCGGGACCGCCGCCCAGGTCCAGCAAGCGCCGGCGTCCCGCCAGGTCCAGCCGCTCCGCCAGGCGCGGGGCGATGTCCATGGCCAGGTTGAACATGCCCATGAGGAAGCTTTCTCTCTCCGCTTCATCCCGGGTCGGCTTTTTTCGGACCGGCTTCCCGCTCCTGACCGCCGCGTCGAGCCGGGACCAGGCCGCCATCAGGTGATAATGGAGGCTCACGACATGGCCGATATAGCCTGGTGATTCCCTGACAAGCAGCGAGTCTGCCGCCGGGGTATTGGCATAACGTTCCCCCTCATGGACCAGGAGACCCATGGCCGACAGGGCGTTGAGCAACAGGGCAACGCCCCGCGGGTCTCCCTGGACCTTCTCTGCAATTTCCCGGGCGGTCATCCCCCCGGATGCAACGGCCCCGAAGACCCCGAGACGGACGCCGGTCTGAAGGGCGCAACCCTGCCAGTAACTTGAGG
>CAZCVB010000277.1:0-3186 GCA_964501805.1 uncultured Desulfobacteraceae bacterium
ATGATGTCTCTTGAATCCCCATTTTCTGAAGATACGTTCTCCGGAGGAATCATTCGCACTGCGGGGAGTGGTCCGACTCTGATGAAAAGTGACTGAGATCACTCTGGACCATCTCTTCGATGAGCGCGTCAAACCCCACTTCCGGCCGCCATCCCAGCTTGCGCCGGGCCTTGGAGGAATCCCCCAGGAGCAGGTCCACCTCGGCCGGTCGATAAAACTTCGGATCCATCCGGACATAGTCCTCGTAATTGAGTCCCGCCATTGAAAAAGCCCTCTCACAGAATTCCCGGACCGAATGGGTTTCTCCCGAGCAGACCACGTAGTCGTCCGGTTCATCCTGCTGAAGCATAAGCCACATGGCCCGGACATAGTCCCTCGCGTGTCCCCAGTCCCGTTTGGCTTCCAGATTCCCAAGATCCAACCGGTCCGCGAGGCCCAGCTTGATCATGGCCACGTGAGAGGTGATCTTCCGCGTCACGAATTCGAATCCCCGGCGGGGCGACTCATGGTTGTAAAGGATGCCGTTGCATGCGAAAAGGTGGTATGCCTCCCGGTAGTTCCGGGTGAGCTGGAAGCCCGCCACCTTGGATATACCGTATGCGGACCGGGGATAAAAAGGCGTCTCCTCGTTCTGGGGCACCTCCCGGACCTTTCCGAACATCTCGCTGGAGGCGGCGAAATAGAGCCGTGCCTCCGGAACGAGATCCTTGACCGCGGAGAGCATGAAGTGGGTCCCGCTGATATTGGACTGGAGCGTTGAAAACTCGTCCTCAAAGCTGTAGGAGACGAAACTCTGCGCGGCCAGATGATAAATCTCGTCCGGTTTCACGGCACCAACGGCCTTGTAAATGGACGGATAACTCTCCAGCGATCCGGGAATCATCTCAATATCGTCCATCAGGTGGAGGATTCGGCTCAGGCGGTGCCGCGAATCCTCCAGCGCCACCCGCCTCACGAACCCGAACACGCGGTAGCCCTTTTCCAGCAGCAACTCGGCCAGATAGGAACCGTCCTGTCCCGTAATGCCTGTTATAAACGCCTTTTTCATCGTAACTCCTCGAGCTGGAATGTTATCGCTTAACGCACCGCAACGAAACCCGCGAGGTCCGGAGACCCAGGCGGGTCAGGACAAAAAGGACCGCCCGGACGGCCCTTTTGACCGCCGGGCGCGTACCGACGTTCCCAATGGCGCGGTACAGGATTCCGCCCTTTATGGAAGAGGCGGACTCCGCCGACGCCACCAGGTCCCGGTGAAAGAACTGGAAGGCGGTTTTCCGGACATCAAAACAGGGTCTGAGAAGTGAATATATACCGGCCATGGACGGCACAAAAAGATGATACGGTGCATGGATCACATAGCAGCATTCTTTATACAGCCGGAATTCAAAACCGTCGCAGCAGGGAAGGGACAGGAGCAATTCCCCGCCCGGCCGCAGCCAGCCGGCCACGCGCGCCAGCGTTCCGCCCGGATCGAGACAGTGCTCCAGTACCATGCTCATGATGATGACATCAAATGAACCTGCCGGGAAGGAAACATCCTCCACAAGGCCTTCCCTGAGGTCCAGCCCCAGCCGATCCCTGCCGAAACGGACCATTTCATCATTCAGTTCAATTCCCGAGACCGAATATCCTTCCCGCGCCAGGTGGTACAGCCTCGCGCCATAGGAAGAACCCACGTCGAGGACCCTTGCCGGCGGCGGCATCCCCGGCAGAAGGGAAACGGTCTTCAATGCCGGGAAAACACGATACATGACCCGTCTGCCAACGGAACCCGCCGCGGACCGGTACGCTTTCTCCAGGACCTCCCGGTCAAAGGGCTGAAAGTATCCCAGATTCCGGGATTCGTAACAGTGGGTCAGAAAATCCTGGGAAGGCAGGGGCCGCTGGACATAGGTCCCGCACCCGCCGCACCGGTTGTACACGAACGTCCCCGGGACGTGGGTCAGAAAATCCCGGGCCTCCACTGCGGTGTCCGACAGTTCGCCCCCGCACAGCGGACATTTCTCCGGGAGAGTCCCGCCGCCTCCTCTTTTTTCTTTCCCCACGGCCACGGCGTCAGGCATCTCCCGTCCGCTCCAGGTCCACGATCCTTTCACAAATGGAAAGCCAGCGCTTCTTATCCCTTCCGTGGAAGTACCGCTGGGCCAGCCGGCGCAACCCTCCCCGCCCATATTTTCCCGACCACGGGCTCGATCCCCTTCCGAAATGGGCGCAGATCAGTTTCTCCATTGACGGATCCAGGTAGTATTCGTCACAAATGGTCCGGGCAAAGGGGCCTTTTTTAAAAGAGCGGGTATTCTGGCCGAACAGGTTCTTCCCTTCAAACCCGGCGGCCCGGTATTTTTCGCGCAGTTCCCACCCGGTATCCTGGAAACGGGACAGGTCTTTGGGCCGGAAATCGATTTTCAGTTTTTTGAAAATCGCCGTATCAAAGAGGCACAGGAAGATCAGAGGAAAGTCCTTCGGTTTATCGGTCTTCGGCGTATTCACGGCCAGGGGCGTGCCGATGATGGGATGGTTGCCATCCAGCCGATTGATGAGGAGCTCATCCCACCCCCATGCCAGGGGGATACAGTCCGCATCCATGACAACACCGTAGGGCGTGTCAATGGTCCGGGCCAGGAAGTTCAACGCCTCCCCATGTCCCATGGAACCGAAGGACGTCTGCTTCCTCGTAAAGAGAGAGATGTTGTCAAGGCCGGAAATTCTCCTGCGAAGCCGGGAAAGGTCTCCGGGCGCCGAGCCGTTGTCGCAGATGACCAGTTTCCACGGATTCCGGGTGAGTTTCCGCAGGGCATTCACCCCCACCCTGAAAAAATCCGAACTGTTGTAATTCACCGCAACGATGGTCAGCAGGAAACGGGGGCCTTTACGGGCCGGAGGGGCCGCATGTTTCACCGGACAACTCATTTCCGCCGGGAAGACAGTTTCAAAAAAACAAGCCAGAAATCCCGCTCCATCCCGAAGGCCCGCATGAAAAGATAAAAGGGGTTGGTCCACCGGCAGAAGCTCTCCGGGAAGGCGTCCAGGATCTGGACCGTCAGCACCGGCATGTGGCGCATCCGGTCCAGGAGAACGCGGCGGTTGATATAGTTCAGGCGATCAATGAAGCCGGGGGGCCTGCCGCATAATCGCAGGTAGAGTTTCTGAAAGACTCTCGGCAGAAAGGTGGGCATCATCATCTTA
>CAZCVB010000278.1:0-3173 GCA_964501805.1 uncultured Desulfobacteraceae bacterium
GTGGCGGACGACAACGAAATTATCCTCAAGATCATCCGGAACCTGCTGGAATCGGAGGACTACCGGGTCATCACGGCCCATGACGGCATGGAGGCCCTGAAACTGGCCCTGCAGGAAAAACCGGACATGGTTATTACCGATTACCTGATGCCGAAGATGAACGGCATGGCACTCATCAACAAGCTCAAATCACAGCTCACCACGCGCTATATCCCGATCATCATGCTGACGGCAAAGGACGATGTGGACCTGGAGGTAAAGGGGATTGACGCGGGAGCGGATGATTACCTCACCAAACCCGTAAACGCCAAGCTGCTCATGGCAAGGATCCGGCGGCTGATGGAAAGACCGGGGGCCGGGGCTGAGTAGCCCTTCATCCGGTGTGGTATCCACGGGCAAAGAATCCCGAGGAAGGAGGGAGCCAATGAAATGCGCTTATCACCCGGATAGAGAGAGCAGCGCCGCCTGTTCCGAGTGTGGAAAACCGCTTTGCGGGGAATGCGCCCTGCCCCGGAAAGACGGCACTTTCATATGCAGCCGTTGTGCCGCCTTGACGGCGGCCCGGGAGAGCGCCCAAGGGATCGCGCAGCGCTCAGAGGAAAAGGATGGCCGGGAGAGAAAAAAGGCCGCCCTGAAAAAGCGAAAAGGCCGGCTGTGGACAGGCCTCCTGCTGGCAGTCGGGATCATTTCTATCGGGGTCATCTGTATCCAGGCGCCCGGGCTGATGTCTCTTTTCAAGGAGGATCGGCC
This sequence comes from uncultured Desulfobacteraceae bacterium, assembly GCA_964501805.1. Lineage (GTDB taxonomy): Bacteria > Desulfobacterota > DSM-4660 > Desulfatiglandales > Desulfatiglandaceae > CAZCVB01. The sequence goes on from CAZCVB010000278.1 coordinate 751, forward strand.
TATTCGGCAGGGGACCTACCAGACCGATGAAAAGACCGACCAGTGCATTCGAAACCTGTGGAAAATCGCCCGGCTCCTCCAGGAAGGAAAACCGCCGGGAGACCTTATCCGCTGTCCCTTAAGCCATAAGGCCTATGTCATCATCCGTACAAAGGACGACGTGGTAGCCCAGTGCCCTACTCCCGGTCTTCACGGATTCAGGGAAATCCGCGTCAGCAGGAAACACCCCGTCCCGGAGCTGATCAAATGAGCAGACGGAAAGAGGACCGATCAGGAGGATTCACCCTGATAGAAATTATCGTGGCCATCGCCATAATAGCGGCCCTGGCCTCCATCGCAATTCCGCAGTATGCGGCCTACCTGGCCAGGGCCCGCGCGGCCCGGTGTCTTGCCAACCGGTACCACATCGAAATGGATGAAAGGGCCTATTTCCTGGAGCACAATGCGCCGAGCCTGCACATCGACGAACGCTACACCTGTCCCTGCGGCGGCACCTATATCTGGCTGGTTTCAGACCCCAACGATCCCCGGTATCCCAAGGTGGGATGTTCCGTCCATTACGCCCAATTGCCGGCATCATCCAAAGGCAACACCCTGTTCGCCACCGACTTTGACGGCATGGACAACCTGAAACCGCTTATCGGAAAATGGAAGATCCGGCATGGAGACCTGGTCCCGGCCGGGCGCGGAGGGGAGCATCGGCTGGCATTCGGAGACAAGGGCTGGAAGGACTATACGGTCACCGCGGATGTCAGCCTGTCAAAAGGCCGGGGATACGGCATCTATTACCGGGCGGACGGCACCCGCAGGATCAGCGGGTATTGTTTCCAGTACGACCCGGGATACGGGAAAGGCGCGTTTCTTGTCAGGAAGGTGGTCAACGGCCGGGAGCAGTCCCCGGTGGCCCGGGTCTGGATGCCCAAGGGGTTCCCGGTCTATCACCAGTCCCACCAGATCAGCATTGCCGTTACCGGGGCCCGCCACGTGATAAAGGTGGACGGCGACACGGTTCTCGACTTCAAGGATGACACATTTCCGACCGGATCCGCGGGCCTCCGGACCTGGGGAAACTCAAGGGCCGTGTTTCAAAGCGCGACGGTCAGTACGGCGGGTTAATCCGTTTTCTCACACGGAAAACCCCGGGGCCCATGGAAACAGAGCGGCCCTTCCCCGCATCTTCTTTTCGGATCAGCCAAACCCCAGTTCCGTCATCACCCGGTCATGGACCACGGGCCGGAACGCCCGGATCTTTTCGTTTTCCCGCGTGGGATGAATCCGGTTCGTTAAAAAAATCACAATAACATTTTTATCCAGATCCATCCATAGCGAACACCCGGTAAAGCCCAGGTGCCCCACGCTGTTTCCGGAAAAATACCGCCCCGCGCTGGACCCTTCACGGGCCGGCGTGTCCCAGCCCAGGGCACGATGACCGTTCCGTCCCGGCCCCTCTCGGGTAAAAAAGGCCCTCACCGTCTCCGGACGGAGATGATCCGTCCGCTCCCCGTGGTAGTGGGTCCTCAGCAGTTCCGCCAGGGCGTAAACCTCGCCCGCGGTGCCGAAGAGTCCCGCGTGGCCGGAATACCCGCCGAAGCTCCAGGCGTTTTCATCATGCGTATATCCCAGGACCGTTTCTCCCCGCCAGGGACATTTCTCGGTTGCGGCGAACCGCTCCGGCACCATCCCTTCCGGGAGATGATCCTTTCCGAGAAAGGTATCTTTCAGCAAAAGCGGGCCATAGAATTCTTTTTCAATGAACCGGTCCAGCGGCATCCCCGCGCATGCTTCGATAATCCACTCAAGAAGCATGAACCCGAGATCGCTGTACACGCATCTTTCCCCGGGCCTGTAATCAAGGGGAAAATCCAGCAGACGCCGCCGCAGGACGGCCTTCCTCTCCGGCAGGGGCACATCTTCAAGCTCTCGGTAGAAGGGGTGCCAGTCCGTGAACCCGGCGGAGTGGTTCAACAGGCGCCGCAGCGTTATCTCCCGCTTTTCCTCCGGCACCGGGACATCCAGCAGGTCTCCCAGCGGACGGTCCAGGCCCAGCCGGCCCATGTCCACCAGTTTCATGACGGCAGGTGTGGCGGCCAGGGGCTTGGTCAGGGAAGCCAGGTCGAAAATGGTGTCCATCCGCACCGGGCCCGCGGGAGGAACAAGGGAACGGCGTCCCGCCGCTTCAAGGAAAATAATCTCCCCCGCCCGGGCCGCCAGCAGCACGGCGCCCGGGTAAACCCCGTCCCGAACGCCCTGCCGAAGCAGGGCCGATATTCCGGCATGGGAGTTCATCATTTGTCCATCCGCTCCTCATTATCCGCCAATCGCAGGTCCTTCCCGCCCTTTACATCCCACCAGGGTGAACCCGGGGTTCCCGAAAAAGTTTCCCAGCCGATGGCCGCAATAATCTTTCTCAACAGTCGCCGCGC
>CAZCVB010000279.1:0-3167 GCA_964501805.1 uncultured Desulfobacteraceae bacterium
CTCCTTCTTTCTCCTTTCCTTCAGCGCGTGGGGTGTGCTTTCGGCTTCGTGTCTTTTCCTCTCCCTGTTATTTGCCCTGGGTTATGAATACCAGAGGAACAGGGAACTCACGAAAACCATCGGGATCCAGGGTGACGCCGCACGGAGTCACCTGGAGGAAATCGACGCCCGGTACAACAATGCCATGCTCGTCCAGGAGATCGGGGACGTCAGCGCGAGGGTCCGGGACATCCGGGACCTTCTCCCCGCCGTATCGGACATCATGAAACGGAGGCTCCCTTTCGACCGCGGCGCCATCCTCCTGGCCGGGGATGAAAAAAAACGGCTTCGCCATGCGGCCGGTTACGGTTACAGCCCGCAGGAGGAGGAGATCCTGCGCCGAACGGTTTTCAACCTTGACAATCCCGGTTCCTCCGGCCTTTTTGTCGTTTCCTTCAGGGAACAGCGGCCTTTCCTGGTGGATGACGTGTCCCGGATTGAAAAAGATCTGTCGAAACGGAGCCGGGAATTCGCCCGGCGCCTGGGTTCCAAGTCGCTGATCTGCGTGCCCATTGTTTTCGAGGGATCTCCGCTGGGGATACTCGTGGTGGACAACAACCGGTCCGAGAGGCCCTTCACCCGTACGGATGTCGGCCTGTTGTCCGGAATCGCTTCCCAGCTGGCCGTCAGCCTCGTCAACGTCAAGTCCCTCCAGAAATTGCAGGAGAGCGAGGAACGCTATCGGACGGTCCTTGAGCAGAATCCCGATCCGGTTGTCGTCTCCGACATAAAGGGACGCGTGATCTATTTCAATCCTGCGTTTGAGCGAATTTTCGGGTGGTCCCTTGAAGAATACGCGGGCAGGAAAATGGATCACTTCGTGCCGGAGGAGAATCGGGCCGAGACCCGTGAGATGATCGAGAAGATCCGGATGGGCGAGAGTTTTGCCACACACGAGACACGTCGTTTTACCAGGGATGGGCGGATCATCGACGTAAGCATGAGCGCTTCGGTATGGCACGACCGGGACGGCCGTCCAAAAGGGAGCGTGATCACGCTGAGGGATATCAGCGACCGGAAAAGACTGGAGCGCCAGCTCCATCACGCCCAGAAGATGGAATCCATCGGGACCATCGCCAGCGGTGTGGCCCATAACTTCCGGAACATCCTGGCGGGAATCATGCTGAACGGCCAACTCATAAAAATGAAATACGGCAGGGATAAAGGGCTTCAGCGGATAGCCGACCGGGTATGTGATTCGGTGGAAAAAGGGGCCCGGCTGGTGGACGGGCTGATGCAGTTTTCCCGGAAGGAGGCGACGGCGGGCTTCGGCCTCTTGAACCTTTCGGACGTCCTTCAGGAAACATACCACCTGGTGAGCCGTTCTTTTGATAAACGGATTGATATCCGCATGGATGTGCCCGATATCATCCCCGTCATGGGGGATGCCGCGGCGCTCAGCCGGGTGATGATGAGCCTGTGCACCAACGCGCGGGACGCCATGCCCGACGGCGGGAAGCTCCGCATTGATGTCCGGAAACACAGGGACCGGGTGGAGATCGCATTCTCCGATACGGGACACGGCATTGAGCCGGAAATGCTGGGCAGGTGCTTTGATCCGTTTTTTACCACCAAGGAAGTGGGTAAAGGGACAGGTCTGGGTCTTTCGACGGCTTATGGCATCGTAAGGGATCACGGAGGTAATATCCAGGTCCGTTCCCGTCCGGGAAAGGGAAGCGTTTTCACGGTTTCTCTTCCGCTCGTATCGGATGAGATCCGGCCCCGCGGGCCGAGCCCGGAAATCAGGAAGGGAAAAGGAGAGGTAATCCTGGTGGTGGATGATGAAAGGGAAGTGGCGGCGACCATGGAGACGGTACTCGGGCAGCTCGGCTACCAGGCCGTCTCGGCGGGAAGCGGTGACGAGGCCGTTGCCATTTATGAACAGATGCGTCCGGATGTCGTCCTGATGGATCGGAACATGCCGGGGATGGACGGCCTTTCATGCGCGGCGCTTCTCGTGCGGAAAGACCCCGAAGCAAAAATCATCCTGATTTCGGGATATGACGAAGGGGGCCCGGACGGGATAAGCACTTCAGACAGGGAACTGATCAGGGGATATCTCGCCAAGCCGGTTGACGTCTCGGAATTGAGCCGGTTGCTGTCGGGCCTTTTTAGCGCAGGCGCGGAGGAGAATCCCGGAGCCGGCGCTGTGTCTTCCGGCAGTGCGTCGGCGAAGTAACGGCATACGCGTTAATCAGACGTCTCCCTCCGGACGGGCCGGAGGACCGGATGTCCGGTGCCGGGGTCCGCAGGATCTCTCCGGGAAGGGGGAATTGCTTCCGGGCGAAACGGATGGCCTCCCTGATACGGGATACGGGCTCCACAACGGCCCATCCCATCTCTTCGTTGGTCCCGATCACCATCCCGATGACCCTCATTTCGCGGGTGAGCAGGCGTGGGGGAACCGGTGCAAGGACGGGGCTCCCGCTGTTTCCGGGAGAGATTTCTGCCTCGATCAGGAACGCTTTCCTGTCCGCGAATTTTTTTCCGTTGACCCTGAAAGCGCACTGCGCGGCGGTAGCGGGAACGATTGCCAGGCGGGGAGCCGGGATCAACGCGGTCCGGGCCATGGTGTTTTTGGAAAAGCCGTAGACCAGCACCGGGACCGGCACGTTGAGGCGTGAAGCGAAAAGAGGGGGCGGGCCTGCCGCTCCGTCATCGTATTGGAAGGACACCAGCTCATGGCCCGGGATGGGAACGATCTTCATGACCGCCACATCCACATAACGGGTTTCACGGTCTCCCCCGTTCGGATGGTAGATCCATCCATCCCGGGGAAACCGGAGCGAAAAGTCAGCCAGAGCGCCCGTCCGGCGGTTTCTGGCCCGGACCCGGGCCCTCAGGTCGTAATCTTTTTCAACAACATGCCGCGCGGAGACGATGAAAAGATCCCCGCCGCTTTTCAGAAAAAAGGCCGTGCCGTTCAAAACGGTACGAGCTTCGTGGTGGCCTTTCAGATGATTCCGTGCTGTGTGCGTCAGCTCAATGACGGCCCGTTCAAAAGGGCCGTCTGACGGGAGTCCTTTTGATAACGCGGCATTGGCGGGGAGGATGCAAAAAACAAGACCCGCCAACAGGCGGCGCCACTGGCGCCCATAAGGAATCCGGACCTGTTCCATATGACGTCC
>CAZCVB010000280.1:0-3167 GCA_964501805.1 uncultured Desulfobacteraceae bacterium
GGGCACTACTACTTACCCGTCATCCCGATATCAATGGGGGGAAGTATCCTTCCCTGCACCCGGGTGGAACGGGGACTGTTTGTGGGATGAAGACGCTTCATCATAACATCTAAAAACAGAAAGAGGGAAAATCATGTCTTTATCAATACGGGATCTTGAAGTTAATACAAAGGGAAAGGTGGCCGGGTATGCCAAGGGGGCGAAGCCTTATCTCGCCAAGCTTCTCGCCATGGGGTTGACGAAGGGGTCTGAATTTACCGTCATCCGCGTGGCGCCCTTGGGGGATCCGATTGAAATCAGTTTAAGGGGGTTCAGCCTGAGTCTCAGAAAGTCAGAGGCCGAGGTATTGCTTGTGGAAAAGGAGGTGGAACAATGAGCGCTATCACTATTGGCCTTGCGGGAAATCCGAACTGCGGTAAAACCACGCTGTTCAATGCCCTAACAGGGTCCAAACAGAAGGTGGGGAACTGGCCGGGGGTTACCGTGGAAAAAAAGACGGGCATTTACGTCCACGGGAACAGGGAAATAGAAGTGGTAGATCTTCCGGGGATTTACGCCCTTTCCGCCACATCTCTGGATGAACAGGTCGCGCGGAATTATATCATCTCGGGGGACCCGGATCTTGTTGTCAATATCGTTGATGCATCCAATCTTGAGCGAAATCTTTATCTCACCGTTCAACTCCTTGAGATGAAGGTACCCATCGTCATCGCTTTGAATATGATGGATATCGTGAGACAGCGAAAAATCGAGATCGACATGAGGAAGCTGGAGGTGTTCCTGGGATGTTCCGTGGTTCCGCTGGTGGCCAACAGGAATGAAGGGATTGATCATCTCAAAAATGCCATCAACAAGGTCGCCGCCGAAAAAAGGATCCCGGATGTTCACCTCTCGTATCCGTCGGAGGTGGAGAAGGCCGTTTCGGAAATATGCCCGTTTCTGGAAGAAACCGCTTCAAGGCATCACGTCAGTGTGGGTTGGCTGGCCATCAAGCTCCTTGAAGAAGACCCAGTAGCCACAGAAATGGCTGGTGATTTGCCGGGAGCGGTTCTGGAGGAGGCAAGGGGAAAAATCGTTTCCATCCATGGAGAGGATCCCGACATCGTGGTGGCGGACGGCAGGTATGGCTTTATCAATGGTATCTACAGGGATGCCGTGAAGAGAAAATATGAAATCAGAAAAACGGTTTCCGATGCCATAGACAATGTCCTTCTCAACCGGTTTCTCGGGATACCCATCTTTCTTTTTGCCATGTATCTCACATTTATGGTCACCATCAATATCGGTGGGTGCTTCATCGATTTCTTTGATATGTTTTTTGGAACAATCTGCGTTGACGGATTCGGAGCAGTCCTCGGGAAGCTTCACTCCCCGCAGTGGCTCATCACCTTGCTTGCGGACGGCGTCGGGGGAGGTATCCAGACCATATCCACCTTTATCCCCCCCATCGGTTTCATGTTTTTATGCCTTTCCGTGCTTGAAGATTCAGGATATATGGCCCGCGCCGCATTTGTGATGGACAGATTCATGCGGGTTGTGGGGCTCCCGGGAAAATCGTTCGTTCCCATGTTGGTGGGCTTTGGCTGCAATGTCCCCGCCATAATGGCGACCCGGACACTGGATAACGAACGGGACCGCACACTCACCATTATGATGAATCCTTTCATGTCCTGCGGGGCCCGTCTGCCCGTATATGCCCTGTTTGCCGCGGCCTTTTTTCCAAAAAGCGGAAGTTCTCTCATTTTTGTTCTCTATCTCACCGGAATCGTCGTGGCGATCATGACGGGCCTGATACTTAAGAATACGGTCCTGAAGGGGGAGACATCGCCCTTTATCATGGAACTTCCGGCGTATCATCTGCCGACCATCAGGGGAATCCTGCTCCATACCTATGAGCGTTTAAAGGTCTTCATGTTTCGGGCGGGGAGGGTGATTATCCCCATCGTGATCGTATTGACCTTTTTGAATGCCATTGGAACGGACGGGACTTTCGGGCATGAGGATAGCGATACTTCCGTACTCGCGGCGCTGGGAAAGAGCATCACCCCCGTCTTGCATCCCCTTGGGATCCAACAACAGAACTGGCCCGCTACGGTCGGGCTTTTTACGGGCATCTTTGCGAAAGAGGCGGTTGTCGGTACCCTTGATTCCCTTTACGGCTCAATCGACAGAGCATCTTCCGGGGAGGAGGAAACGCCGTTCAGTTTTTGGGACGGAATCAGGGATGCCTTTACCTCAATCCCGGCCGCTTTTTCCGAACTGGGCGGGACCATCACGGATCCGCTGGGTCTGGGAAGTGCCGCGGATGCGGATGCCGAGGCGCAGGAGGTCGGCGAATCCACCTTCGGCGCCATGGTGAAGCGCTTTGACGGCAGAATCGGGGCCTTTGCCTATCTCCTCTTTATCCTTTTATATATCCCCTGCCTTGTGGCCGTGGCCACGATATACCGGGAAGCAAGCGGGAGATGGGCTGCTTTTGCCGTGTTATACACGACCTTTCTGGCCTGGATTGTGTCCACATCTTTTTATCAGATTGCCACGTTCGGGCGGCATCCCGGATCCTCATTATCGTGGGTGATTTTTATCGGGGCGACCTTTGCAATATTTATCTGTGCCATGAAAAAGGCGGGAGGAAGGGGTGCTCTTTCTTCAGGAAAACCGGCAGGGTTCAGGGGCCTGCGAAGCCCTGCCTGACATCGGTGCGCGGGCCGGCGGCCCCTGATTGGGACCGTCGGCCGGGAAAGGAGAATTGTTTATGATACTCTCGGAGATAAAAAAATATCTTTCCGACAATCAAAGGGCATCTCTTGATGACCTGGTGATTCATTTCGAGGTAGAGGGAGACGCTATGAGAGGCATGCTGGAACAGTGGATCAGGAAGGGGCGTTTACGTAAACTGCCGAAGGGTGTTTCCTGTCCCAACTGCTGTAAATCGTGCGATTCAAACGGCCTGGAGATCTATGAATGGATGGAGCAGGGATATTAAACGGATGACCCGGCTGCGGTGGAATGCAAATCAAGGAGTGATGATATATGGCACAAGAGCAGGTAAAAACTGCATTTGAACGAGGGTTCCATGTGTCCGGGCACAAAACGGCGGCGCATTCCCAGAGCTGCCCTCGATGCCGGATGAAAAGGTGTTGTTCTATGCCTATAACCATGGCGGG
>CAZCVB010000281.1:0-3160 GCA_964501805.1 uncultured Desulfobacteraceae bacterium
CGGGCCACGAAACCATGAGGATCATGCCAGATGGATTTTTGCGAAAGGATACATCCCCTTGCCACGCTGCTTCGGCCCGTTCACGCGGTCTTCAACCATAAAGGCGTGCGGTCCTTTCTGTTGAAATGCCGTTATCCCCTCATCTTTGTTTTCCTGGCCCTCCTGATCCCCCGTATACGGCCCGCCCTCCTTCTCCCGGGGTTCCTGGTAAGCCTTGCCGGCGAATTTGTTCAGCTCTGGAGTTTCGCCTCTCTCGAAGAGAACCGGTCCCTCACCGTCCGGGGCCCTTACCGGATGACGCGGAACCCGATGTATATCGGCCGCTTTTTCCTGATACTGGGCGCGGTAGTGCTGACCGGAAGCCTGTGGGCGGTTCTGGCCTTTTCAGCCCTTTATTATTTCTACGCGGTGAACCGCGTCAAGCGGGAGGAGGCGCGACTGAGGCGTCTGTTCGGGCCGGAATACGAGGCCTACTGCCGGCGCGTCAACCGGTTCGTCCCGCGAATCGGACACCCCGCCCCGGGATTCGGATGGTTTTTCAACTTCCGTTTGCTGGTGGAGAACAACGGTCACTGGAACCTGATCGCCATGCTCTCCGCCTATTCTCTCTTCTATTTTTCCAGGGTGCTCGTCCTGCGGTTTCCTTCCTGAACCGGCCCGGGAGTTCGTCCCCATGCCACGGAATGAAGGGATCTCCACAACGCCCCGGGCGCTGCTGATCGCGCTGGCCTTTTTAGCGGCTTTCGCCTTCCAGGGGTCGAGGGGACTCTACGAGACCAGCGAGGGCCGCTACGCGGAATGCGCCCGGGAAATGGTCGAATCCGGGAATTACCTGGAACCGACGCTGGGCTACCGGCCCCACTGGACCAAACCGCCCATGACCTACTGGGCCATCGCCGCGGGCATCCGCCTGGCGGGACTGAAGGCGGCCGCCGGGTTTTACCGGAGCCCCAACGATATGCGGCGCCTCTATGAGACATGCCGGAAAGTGAACGGGGACAGGGCCTGCTTCGCGGTTTTTGACCGGTCGAAGCTATACGGCCTTCAATTCTATCTTTCCGGGCGGCTCCGGAGGGTTTCCCTGGAATCCGGACGGCCCTGGGCCGACGCAACGGTGGACGAAACCCTCCGCGCCATAAAAGGTTCGGATTCACCCGGATCGTACGTCCTGATTTCGGACAGAAAGAAGGAGCGGCTCCTTTCCGTTCAACTGGAGAAATCGGGTCTCTGTTTCCGCCGCCTTTCGGACCGGTTCCGGATCCTGTACGTTATTGCGCCTCCGGGCATGGGCCCCGGCCGGAACAGGGGCTGAACCTCCCGGCAGGGGATCCTTCCGGGATGCGTTCCAGGGGAAGCGCTTTTCTTCCATCCGGATCCGGGGTACAGTCCTCGGCGGTTTTATCAATCATGCGCGGGGGGATGGGACACGCGCCCTTCCGTTCACCGCAGGAGCGTTCATGCAGGACTCGGGCATGGGATCGACGGCCGTTGCTGCGAAGAAAAAACGAATTGCCTGTCTGGGATTTGTTCTCGTGTTTTCGGCCTTTTCCCTCTTTTATAATCTGGGCGGGAGGAGCCTGGAGAACCACGACGGCGTGCGGTACGCGGAATGCGCCAGGGAAATCCTTGAGACCGGCGACTGGGTGATGATGCACCTCGGGGGCCGGATCTATGTGGACAAACCCCCGCTCCATTTCTGGATCGTCGCGCTCTCCTACCGGCTGTTCGGCGTAAACGCCATGGCGGCCAGGGTCCCGTCGGCCGTGTTCGGACTAATCGGCGTCCTGGCCACGCTTTTTTTCGCCGCCCGGATCGACAGGGAAAACCGGCGCACGGCGATCCATGCCGCGTCTTTCCTTGTTTCCGCCTACGGATACGCCCTTTACGCGAGGACGAGCCGGATTGATGTCGGTTTCGCGGTCCTTTTTTCCCTTTGCCTGGTTTGTTTTTACCTGGGATCGGAGACGGACAGCACCCGGCGCCGGGCGCTCTGTTACGCTTTTTCCTGGTTTTTCATGGGGTGCGCGTTCCTGGACAAGGGGCCGGCCGCCTTCTTGGCCCTCCCGGTCATGGCCGTATTCCTGTTCGCGCGCAGGGAAAAGGGAAATACTACAGGAAGGACCCTGTCGGCCACGTCCGCGGTCCTTTTACTGACGATTCTTCCGTGGATTGTTCTCCTGTGGTTCCACAAGGATTTCGACCCGTATCTTTCCCTATTAAAGAGCGCTACGATCATGACCCGTAAGGCCGGCTTTTTTTATTACTTTCCCGAATTCTTTAAAAAATTCTTCCCCGGTGCGATCTTCCTGCCCGTGGCGGCGTCGGCCCTGTGGCGGGGCCGGCGGATCTTCAGGGAAAATTCCGGGATGCTGTTCTGCCTGATCTGGGCGGCGCTGTACCTTGCGGCGATTCACCTGACATCCGTCAGGAACCACCGGTACCTGTTGCCGGCATATCCACCGCTGGCGGTCCTCGCGGCATGGGGAACGGCAAGGGTGTTCAAGGAGGGACGCCTGCCCGGCCGCGGCGGAAATGCCTGGAAAATCGGCGCGTGTCTCGGCGCGGGGATCCTGTGTATCGCAGTGCCCGTCGCCCTGTGGGCGTATTTTGGGTGGCGGTGGGGGCCCCTGATTCTTTCCCTGGCGGCGGCCGGCGCTTTTCTTTTCGCCTGGAAGGTGTTAAGGGACATTGTGGTGTTCACCTGCACGCTCTGCCTGGTCGCGTTTCTTTTCCTGGACCTGGGGAGAACGGCGATCAATCCGCGGGTCTCGGACGTCCGGCGTCTCTATTCCGTGTTGCAGGAAAGGGACATCCGTGTTAAAGAAGTGCTTCTTTTTCGGACGCCCCCGGGCGTGCAAAAGACACTGAGCTTTTATTACAACCACCTGGTCCGGCAGAAGGACGATTTCCTTCCACACGGCGGGACTCCGAAGGCGATTGTGACTCCGGCCGGGGAGATGGCGGCAGTCAGGCGGGTTTACGGATCCCGTCCGGCGGGAAGCGTCCGGATCAGGGATCACCGGGATCGACGCAACCGGGACGTTTACGTGGTATTTCCACCCCGTTGATGTCCCCGTTTCCGCAGCGCCTGTGCCGGATTCAGGTATTTATTGTCCCATTCTGGGAATGGGAGAAAAACCCTCGCCTTCAGGCGAAGACT
>CAZCVB010000282.1:0-3151 GCA_964501805.1 uncultured Desulfobacteraceae bacterium
TTGAAAACCGTTGTCCCGAGAGGGACCGTGGGTTCGAATCCTACTCCCTCCGCCATGAACTCTTCTCCTTGTCGCTGCCTGGCGGCGTTCCCGGGGCGAACCGAAAAAAAAAGCAGTTTCCTGTCTGTGCAAAACGGAGAGATGGCCGAGCTGGCTGAAGGCGCTCGCCTGCTAAGCGAGTATGGGGCGAAAGTTCCATCGAGGGTTCGAATCCCTCTCTCTCCGCCACTTTTTCCTCCGGTAGTGCCTGTCAGTTGTTTATCCTGCGCCACACCTGCCCTTCCGCCGTATCGGTCACCTCGATACCCATTTCCCTGAGTTGCGCTCTCAACCGGTCCGATGTCTCCCAGTCCTTCCTGGCCCGGGCCTCGGCCCGTTCCCGGATGAGGGCCGCCATCGTTTCGTCCGCTTCCGGGATTTCGAGTATCATGACGCCCAGAACCGAGTTGACGTCTCCCAGAACCTTCAGCACCTTGTCACGATCATCGGGTGACAGCCCCCCGTGATCCATGATCCGGTTGATTCGGCGGATAAAGCGGAAAAGAGCGGCCAGCGCGGCGGAGACGTTAAAATCGTCATCCATGGATTCCACGGATTGCTTTCTCAGGTCGTAAATGATCTGGTCCATCTCCGGATCGGAAGGCCCCGGCCTGGAATAATGGAGTTTCTGGACGAACTTGTCCATGTGGGCCAGGGTATTCCTGGCCGTGTCCAGCTTGGACCAGGAGAAAAAAATGGGCTTGCGGTAATGGCGGCTCAGGAGCCAGTACCGGACCTCCCTGCCGGTGTACCCCTTTGCCAGGATATCCCTCAGTGTCAACTGCGTGTTTCGTTCATTTCCGGCGGGCTCTCCGCCGTTGACCATGACCATTTCGTTGTGGACCCAGAAGTTGGCGGGAAGGTTTCCCGTGGCCGCCTGACTGATGGCGATGGCGTTTTCATGGTGTGGAAATATCAGATCAACGCCGCTGGTGTGGATGTCGTACCGATCACCGAGGTGTTTCAGTGCCATGGCGGCGCATTCCATGTGCCAGCTCGGCCGGATGTTTCCCCACTGGGTCTGGAAGAAAATTCCCTTTTTCAGCTCGTTGAGGGTGGACCGCTTGAGCAGCGTGAAATCCCGCGGATTCTCCTTCTCATACTGATCCAGGTCCACGGTTTTTCCCAGCCGAATCTTGTCCAGGTCGATCCGTGAAAGCCTTCCGTAGTCCCTGAACCGGGAGATGTCGAAGTAGATGGAATGAAATTTTTCATAGGCGAATCCCTTCTCCAGGAGTTTCCCGGTCAGGCGGATCATGTCATCCACGTGATCACTGGCCCGAACGTATCGGGTGGCCCGCTTGACGTTCAGCCGGTCGATATCCTCGAGAAACGCCGTGTAGTAACGGTCCGTGAATTCCTTGAGGGAGAGCCCCGCCTTTTCTGCCCCTTCGATGGTCCGGTCGTCCAGGTCGGTTACGTTCATGACGTGGACCACCTCGTATCCCTTGGATTCCAGGTACCGCCTCATGAGATCGGAGAAAAGAAACCTCCGGCACTGTCCCACCTCGATTTCCTGGCAAAGCGTCGGCCCGCACGAATAGATCCCGACGCGGTTTTCCTCGATGGGGACGAAGGCCTCTTTTTTCCGCGAAAGGGTATTGTATATGTTGAGGCCCGTTTTTTTCCGGGGCGCGAACAGGGAAGTGCTCAAATAGCGTTCGCCGCCGTCCGGGAGAATCACGACAAGCCTCCCTTCCGTCATCTCTTCGGCGATCCGCAATGCCGCGGCCATGGCCGCTCCGGAACTCATACCCACGAAGATGCCTTCTTTTCTCGCCAGAGCCCGGGAGAGCTCATATGCCTCGTCATCTTCGATATGGATGATCCGGTCCAGTCGCTTTTTTTCAAATATTCCCGGCCGGTACGACTCCTTCATGTTTTTGAGGCCCTGGATCTTGTGACCCAGGTAGGGTTCCACGCCGATCACGCGGATATCCGGATTCAGCTCCTTCAGCCGCCTGGAAAGGCCCATCAGGGTGCCGCTGGTTCCCATGGTTGCCACAACAGTGGTCACCGCGTGGTTTGTCTGTTCCCATATTTCCATTGCGGTTCCGTGGTAATGGGCCTTCCAGTTCGCCGCATTGTTGAACTGGTCGGCAAGCCAGTATCTGTCCGGTGATTCCCTCACCAGCCGGTAGACGTATTCGATGGCCCCGTCCGTCGACAGCCGGGCGGGTGTGAAGGTGATGTCCGCGCCCATGGCCTTCAGGATTTTCACCCGTTCTTCACTGACGCCCTCGGACATGACCAGCAGGATACGATATCCCTTGACGGCGGCCACCAGCGCGAGGCCGATACCGGTGTTTCCGCTGGTGGCCTCCAGGATGACGCGGTCCCGGGTCAGCTCCCCGCTTTTCTCCGCCTCTTCGATCATGTAAAGGGCCGGCCGGTCCTTGACGGAACCGCCCGGATTGAAGCATTCCATTTTTGCCAGGATTTCGACCCGCCGGTTCCGGTTGAGCCGGGTGACGGGGATCAGCGGGGTGTTGCCGATCTGGTCGAGTATGTTGCGATAGGGTGTCTTTATCATGTGCGACTCCGGCCCGGCGAAATGGTATTTCATCCTCCGGCGATACCTGTGAAAGCGGCGCGGGTATCGCTGGCCGGCGTGACAGACGCACGCCGTCTCCTGCGCTACCGTAACGTGTCCTTCCGGGGATTGGAGAAACGGGAAAAATCATATAGGAATCGATCGACTTTTGCAATGGGGATGCACGGGTTCCCGAAACGCCCCCTTGACTTGACGGACCCCGGCAACCCTGATAAACCCTATCGTTACATAAACAACGCGATGAGACGTAAAAGAACTTGTAAAATACCGGATTGCCGATTTGATTCCCATGTTTTTCAGATTCACAGGAAATGGAATCGACAGGCGGTGATTTCATCGTCATGTTGCCTGCCCTTCAGGCGTCCCTTTCACCTGCGCCAAACAAGCCGTGAAGGCCGACGGCACCGCATCTCCTTCTGTGGCGTCGGTCCGGATCCCCGGGCGGGGGAGGGCCGTTCTGCAGGGTCCGGCTTTCGTGCAATGAGAGTGGAGGCATTATGAAAATTCTGGTTACCGGCGGCGCCGGGTTTATCGGATCCAACGTTGTGGACGGTTTCG
>CAZCVB010000283.1:0-3140 GCA_964501805.1 uncultured Desulfobacteraceae bacterium
GATCGGCTCGTCAAAGGCAGGCGGAACGATGGCGCATCAAGGCCCGTGGGACCATTATCTGGAGACGATAGCGGCATGCCAGCCGATTGCCCTTAACGGGCGTATCGTAAAGATCGCGGGCATCGTGGTTGAGGCAAACGGTCCGGGGGTGCCGGTGGGAAGCCATTGTGCCATCCGGAACCCATCCGGTCCCGATATCCCGGCCGAAGTGGTTGGCTTCAGGGATAACCGGGTGATGATCATGCCGTTTGGCGAAATGAGGGGGATCCGGCCCGGAACCGGCGTTGTTGCCGTGAGCCGGTCACCGGAGGTAGCGGTGGGCCCTGCGTTTCTGGGCAGGGTCCTTGACGGCCTGGGCGGTCCGCTTGATGGAAAGACGGCCGTGCGCGGCGTAAAAATGTATCCGGTTTACGGCAACGTGGTCAATCCCATGGAACGGGAGATCATCCGGGATGTCATTGATGTGGGTGTCCGTTCCATCAACGGCCTGACCAGCATCGGGAAGGGACAACGAATGGCCATTATGGCTGGATCCGGAGTTGGAAAGAGTGTCCTCATGGGGATGATCGCCAGGAACACGGCCGCGGACGTGGTGGTGATCGCGCTCATCGGGGAGAGGGGCAGGGAGGTGAGGGAGTTCATCGAGAGGACGCTCGGAGATGAGGGCCTCAAAAAGGCGGTGGTGATCGTTGCAACCTCCGACGCCCCGGTTCTGATCCGGATCCGGGCGGCCTTCCTCGCTACCACCGTGGCCGAGTATTTCAGGGACCAGGGAAAGGACGTCATCCTGATGATGGACTCCATCACGCGGTTCGCCATGGCCCTGAGGGAAGTGGGCCTGGCCGCGGGAGAGCCCCCCTCGGCAAAAGGATACACCCCGAGCGTTTTCATGCAGCTACCCCGGCTGATGGAGCGGGCGGGGGCGGTGGAAGGAAAAGGAAGTATCACGGGAATCTATACCGTGCTGGTGGAAGGAGACGATATGAACGAGCCTGTTGCGGACGCGGTTCGCTCCATATCGGACGGTCATATCGTTCTGTCCCGGGCCCTGGCTCATAAGGGGCATTATCCATCGGTGGATGTCCTTGCGAGCGTCAGCCGTGTAATGAAGGATATCGTCGACCCGGCGCACATGGAAGATGCACGAAGGCTGCTGAAGATTCTGGCCGTCTACCGGGAGGCCGAGGACCTGATCCGGATCGGCGCCTACTCGGACGGGACCGACCCGGAGATCGACACGGCAAAGCGCATGATGGGGCGTTTCAATGCCTTTCTTCAGCAGGAGATTGAGGAAAAAGAGGGTTTCGAGGAGACTGTTTCAAGACTGCATGCGCTTTTTGCGGAGATGTAAAAATAACGCATAGACCCGGATGTCGATGCTCCGGAGATGGACAGGTGATGGAATGAAGGCATTTCGATTCAACCTGGAGAGCATTCTCAAGTACCGGGATCATCTGGAAAAAAAGGCCCTGAAGGACTTGGTGGACGCCCGGGCGGCCCGCAGCCGGGTGGAAGACAATATCCACGGACTGATGCGAACAAAAAAGAAGATATCAAGGGAATGCAGCGAGATGTGGCGTCGGGGGGTGGATGTGCCGACCTTCCGTATCTATCAGGGCTTCTTTCGTAAAGTCTCCATGGATCTTGAGTCGGCCCACCGGGAACTGGAAGAGAAAAAGACGGAAGTGATGGTGAGAGAGGCGGTCTTGCGGCAGGCATCCATGAAAAAAAAGAGCCTGGAATCCCTCAGGGAATTGAAACTCGAGGGGCACATCGCGAGGCTGGGGCGGGAAGAACAGCATGCCATTGACGAAATGGTTGTGGCAAGATGGGGGAGGCGGCCATGAAACGGATATTTCAGCTCGTGCTGGGATCCCTGATTGTCGGGAAGCTCGTGCTGGGATCGATCTGTCTCTATAACGTGACGGTCGGCCCCTTGACCAGCACGCGGGTGGCGGTGGCGTCGGATTTTCCGCAGACGGGCGGAAAAAAGGCGGCGGCATCGGATCCTCGGTCGCGCGTGGACAAGGGGCCGGCGGCAGGGGGCGTGGAAGCGGGGGAAAGCACGGCGGTCCCGGCAAAGTGGAACGGCAGGGCGGAGATAACGGCCGAGGAAAAACGCCTGGCGGAAAAAAAGGCGGAACTGCTCGCACTTCAGGAGGATCTGAGCAGGAAGATCAAGACCCTGACCCGTTTGAGGGATGATATCCGGAGCGGCATCGGCGAGAAAAGACGTCTTAAACTCCAGAAAATGAAACTCCTCATAAAGGTGTATTCCTCTATGAAGCCCCAGAAGGCCGCAACCCTGGTGGAAAAGCTGGATACCCGCCTGGCCATTGAACTCTTCTCCCAGATGAAGGGAGACGCGGTGGGGAAGATCCTTTCATATGTCAACGTGGAAAAGGCGGCCAGGATCAGTGAAGGGCTGGCCGGAACAAAGTAATCGAAACGGCACGGACGGGAACAGGCAAGGGGGTGCATGATGGTCAGACCGGCCGGAGCGGGATTTTTCCTGCTGTTTTTCTTCCTGGTGTTGCCGGGTCCGCAAAAGGCCTTCGCCGTCAATCCGGATGATATCATCCGCCTTAAAGAGGCGGGCGCGGGCGACCGGGTCATCAGGGAAATCATCCGTTCACGCGCCGTTTCCAGAGGGCTGGTGTCCATCCGGGAGGTGGTGGAAATGAAGGCGGCGGGAATCGGGGACGGGATCATCGTGACCCTCCTCAGGTACGGGAGCGCCACAGGTCCTGAACTGGACAGGGAAGATGCGGCGGACCGGGCGCTCGGCAGGGATATCCGCCGGTCGGAGGCCGTTTTGTTGTACCGGCAGAAGGAGATCGATCTCCTGGTGGGATTCCTGACCCGCCTTATCTCCAACCCCGATGTCCTGAAACTCGTGAGGGAGGGAAAAATTTCCGGCGATGACTATGCACGTATCGTCAAGTACCTGAAACAGTATGCACGGGACGAGGAGACGCTGGAGTACGGGGATGAGGGAGATATCAATATCGACGTGAGGAAGACCGGCGAATAAAGACCCCCGCCCGGGAAAGGACGGGATCCGGAGCCCGGGCACGGAGGAATCCGGTATGATCGGGACTACCGATGGGCCTCCGGGGACGCGCATTGTTTTAAAACGC
>CAZCVB010000284.1:0-3129 GCA_964501805.1 uncultured Desulfobacteraceae bacterium
CCCGGCATATTTTCGAGCCGTTTTTCACCACAAAGGAGACCGGGAAAGGGACCGGGCTGGGACTGGCCATGGTATACGGGATCGTGAAGAATCACGGGGGACACATCTCCTGTGACACGGCCCCCGACCGGGGAACCGTCTTTTCCATCTATTTTCCCGTCACCGGGCGGGAAACGCGGGAGAAACGCCGGAAAGACGCGCGGCCCCCGGTCGTGGGAGGGGATGAGACGGTCCTGCTGGTGGATGACGATGAAACGGTCCGCCAGACGGGCGAAGAGATCCTGTCCGGTTTCGGATACAAGGTCCTGTCGGCACGGGACGGTGAAGAGGCCCTCGCCATCTATCGCGAAAAAAAGCAGAAAATCGACCTGGTGATCCTGGATCTGATCATGCCGGGAATGGGAGGCAAACGGTGCCTCATGGAACTTCTGGAGATCAACCCGGAGGTGCGCGTGATCATTACCACGGGCTATTCGGCGGAGGGGAAATCGCGGCGGGAGGTGGAGGACCGGGCCGTGGCGTTCCTCAACAAGCCGTACAGTCTCCAGGGTCTGCTCCAGGTGGTGCGCAACGCCCTTGACGGAGAAAAAGGAAAGGTCCCTCGCTCCGGGTCCGGGTAGGGAGTCGGCCTGCTATCTCAGTCCTGTCCGCCCGACGGGCTTCCGGCCCCTGCAAAGGATGAGGGGCGTATAGGTAAACCGCCGCGGGTCATTGAGGAAACTCATGAAGTCATCAAAGAATCCCCTGTGACCGCCCGGGTATTCCCGGAAGACATCAGGGGCCTTGGCCGAGATCACCTCCGCCTTTTTGATCCAGTTGAAGACGTCCGTGTCCTCTATGTCCCCGTAGATCAGGTGGTGCGGCCTCACGTCCATCCGGATCTCTTCATACCCGAGATCGTACAGGTAGGCGTACAGCTTGCGGCCGGCGTAGGGGTCAAACCCGTATGCCCGCTCCACCTGTTCTGCCAGCTCAAAAAGAATTTTTTCAACAGCACGCGGCAGCGGATAGTGGTTGAGACAGTTGTGATCCAGGTCCATGAGGCATATGCTCCCGCCGGGCCTGAGGCAGCGGGTCAGGTTCCTGATAATCCCGGCGCTCTCCGTGAGATTGTATTCCAGGACAAAACGGACCCAGATGAGATCAAACCGGTCCGTGTCGTCCATGGGATCCCTCAGGTCGTGGACCCGGAAATCGATACCCGGTTTTGCGCCGTATTTGTCCCGGGCGTGGCGGATCCGCTCATCGGAATAATCCACTCCCAGGATACGCCCCTCCGGTCCGATCATTTCGTGTAATATGGCGGTCACCTTTCCCGGCCCGCACCCGGCGTCCAGGACCGTCAGGCCCGGGCTCACTCCGCACCAGCGGGCCTGTTCCCGCACCGCCTCGGGCCGGGTCTTCACTTCCAGGCGAAAGGCCTCTTCCAGATTCTCCATCAAATAGGAATCCGCGGTTGTCATCGGTTATGCGTGTCTTCTCTCTTGAAGGGTTGCCGGGCCGGTGTCGACCAGTCATCGGATAAAGGTAAAGAATATACATAAAGGGGGTTGCAGAGGTAAAGAAAAATCTGTTGGATCGCCGGAAACGGAAGGTGTCCCGAGTTGATATATTTCTTGTTTTCTGCCATAAAAAAATGATACCCAGTGAGGCCTGATGAACGCGTACCTCCGGCGGGTCGGCTTCACAGGGCGGCTGTTTTTTATACCGCATCGGAAGGAACACATCCCGTGAAAAATTCCGGGATCTTTCGGCCTTGTTTTTACAAGGCCCCGCCGGACCGGCGAATGTTATGTCGAAATAGACGAGAGGTGACATATCAGGATGACGGACACATCGCTCAGCTTTGAACAGGGACCCATCCGTCCCCCCAACGAGGCGCGGAGCCTCCTGCTGCGGGTGACCCGGAACTGTCCCTGGAACCAGTGCCTGTTTTGTCCGGTTTACAAAAACCGGAAATTCTCTCTTCGCACGGTATCCGAGATCAAAAAAGACATCCAGACCGCAAGGGACATCGCGGACGATATCAAGGCGCTTTCCTGGAAACTGGGCCACAGCGGCAGGGTGACCGACCCGGTCGTCAGCCGGATCTTCGGCTCTTCTGCGTATAGCGACAGCTACCGCAGCGTGGCCGCCTGGATGTATTACGGGACCGGCGCGTGCTTTCTCCAGGACGCGGACAACATGGTCATGAAAACCGGTGACCTGGTCGCGGTGCTGAAGTTCCTCCGGGATCTTTTCCCGGAGATCACGCGGGTGACCACCTATGCCAGGTCGCGGACCATTGTCCGGAAGTCGGTGGAATCGCTGACCGAAATCCGTGAGGCGGGTCTGGACCGGATCCATATCGGCCTGGAGAGCGGTTCCGAGGCGGTTCTGAAATTCATGAAAAAAGGGGTTTCCCCGGCCCAGCATATCGAGGCCGGCCGGAAAGTGGTGGCGGCGGGAATGGAACTCTCCGAATACGTCATGCCCGGTCTGGGAGGGCAGGAGATGTGGCGGGAGCACGCCGTTGAGACGGCCCGGGTTTTAAACGCCATCAACCCCCATTTTATCCGCCTGCGAAGTCTGAGAGTCCCCGACCGTGTTCCCCTGTATCAAAAGCTGGTGGAGGGGAGTTTCACCATGCAGACCGATGACATGGTGGCAAAGGAGATCCAGACCTTTATCCGCTCCCTGGAAGGCATTACCAGCACGGTGACCAGCGATCACATCATGAACCTCCTGGAAGAGGTCTCCGGAAAGCTCCCCGATGACAAGGAGGCCATGCTCGAGACGATCCGGAAATACCTGGAGCTTTCGGAAACGGATCGCCTGATCTATCGTCTCGGCCGGCGGGGCGGGACTTACCGCTCCACCGATGACCTGGCGCGGGACCCGGTCACCTACGAGAAGATCAAAAACCTGCTCGCCGGAATCCGGGAGAAGGAGGGGATCGAGGGCGTGGAGCGGTTTATTACGGACATGGTGGATCGCTACGTGTGAGGTCGTCGTTTATTCGCCTTTCCGGCATGCCGCTTCTCCGCCCGGACAAGGACGGGATCCGGAGATCCGGATTCGGGGATATCCGGTTCGCGGTATGATGGAGATTACCGATGGGCCTTCGGATCCGGGCATTGTTTTTAAACG
>CAZCVB010000285.1:0-3103 GCA_964501805.1 uncultured Desulfobacteraceae bacterium
ATCATGGAAGAAACGGCCGCCCTGAAATCACCACCCTTTTCCCTGGCCAGGTCACGAAGGGCATATCCTCTCGGGAGCCGGGAAGGCCACTCCAGGATCCGGGTCTTGAAGCCGAACCGGCCGGCCAGGGCCCGGGCCGCAAGGCGGGACTCGGGGGTGTGGTTCAATACCACCAGCACATGACGGATAAAAGCGAACCGCTCCGGATCCAGCGCATCCAGATCGGCGACTGCGGGGACCGCGATGCCCGGGTATCCCAGCTCCCGCAGGGCCAGCAGGTTCTCCTCTCCTTCCGTGACAAACAGGGCCCCGCCCTCGCACCGGTCGATTTCCCGCACATTGAAGATCCGGAACCGGGCGTCGAAAAAGGCCTCGTTGCCGTGCCAGAAGCTGTCCTCGTCCCGACCGGGCATGACACAGCGGGCCGCATAACAGTTGTCATCCTCCAGGAAGTAGGGATACACGAGGTAGCGCCCGTTATACCCCACCGCCATTTCCTCCACCGTTTCGCCGGATATGCCCGCCTCTCTGAAATAGGCGAACTGTTCCTCGTCCATGAGGGCGCGAAACCGCCGGATTTCGGCGTTGAGATTGGCCGCCGGGTACTGGATGTCCCGGGCAAACGACTCCCGGTCCGGGTCATGGCCGGGCACCTCATCCGGGGAAATCCCCATGACCCTCCCGAAATGGAGCGGAAACCCGCCCG
This sequence comes from uncultured Desulfobacteraceae bacterium, assembly GCA_964501805.1. GTDB lineage: Bacteria > Desulfobacterota > DSM-4660 > Desulfatiglandales > Desulfatiglandaceae > CAZCVB01. Next base: position 707 of record CAZCVB010000285.1, read on the forward strand.
GGGTGCACCTGGAAAGGCACCTGAAGTAGCCCAGGAAAAGGCTGTCCGGATTGAGATAGACCACCAGGGTCCCGCCGGTCCCCTCTCCGGACCTGCCGCACAGCGGGCACGGGGCCTTTAGGAGGAACCCCTCCTTTACGGCCCCGGGGAGATGGGACATGTAGAAATTTCCGATCTTTTCGGCGGGATTCATAACAACCCGTTCAGGAAAGGGGGAACGGCCGGCGGGAGGGGATCATGCCTCGTCCATGAAAAGCCCGTTCATCCGGTCCTTGACCTCTTCAAGGACGTCGCTCAGCCAGAGGACATCGTCGATGGCCAAACGTCCGGGCTTCCGGCTGGAGGTGGTGCCGTCCCGTTTGGTGTAGACGCGGGGCCCGATCTGGAGCTTGGGCTCCCCGTCCCCGTATTGATTGATGGATATGGTCAAACCGGTTTCTTCGTTTTCCCACGACGCCAGGACCTTGTCCCGGCCTGGATCATACGCCATGCATTGTCTCCTTCATGTCCGGGCCGTCCACAGGCGGACATGTCCCGGAAATTCATTATCTTCCGGCATCCCACCGAAAGGGATGCCGGCCTACCTGTCCCAGCCGAAGAGCGCGTCCGCTCCCAGTTCCTCTTCTATCCTGAGGAGTTGATTGTATTTGCAGATCCGTTCGGACCGGCACAGGGACCCGGTCTTGATCTGTCCCGTGCCTGCGGCAACGGCCAGGTCCGCGATAAACGTATCCTCGGTCTCGCCCGAGCGGTGGGAGACCACCGCGTTCCATCCCACATCGTGCGCCATGCGGATGGCATCGAGGGTCTCGGTCAGGGTGCCGATCTGGTTCAGTTTGATCAGGACCGCGTTGGCCGACCCCTCCCGGATCCCCCGGGCGATTTTTTTGGTATTGGTCACGAAGATATCGTCTCCCACGATCTGGATACGGTCGCCCATTTTTTCCGTCATCTTCTTCCAGTTCTTCCAGTCGTTTTCATCCAGGCCGTCCTCGATGGAGACGATGGGATACCGCTTGATCCAGTCTTCATAAAAATCGATCATCTGGGCCCCGGTCCGTTTGGACCTGTCCGACTTGGAGAAGACGTATTTCCCGTTTTTATAAAAGGAAGAGGCCGCCGGGTCCAGGGCCAGGACCACGTCCTTGCCGGGACGGTATCCCGCCGCCTTGATTCCGGCCAGGATCATTTCCACGGCGTCGTCGTTCGATTTCAGATCCGGCGCGAATCCGCCCTCGTCTCCCACCGCGGTGGACAGGCCTTTTTCTTTCAGGACCCCGGCCAGGGCATGGAAGACCTCCGCTCCGATGCGCAGGGCCTCCCTGAAAGTCTTGCCGCCGATGGGCATGATCATGAATTCCTGGAGGTCCACGTTGTTCCCCGCATGCATTCCCCCGTTGAGGATATTCATCATGGGCATGGGAATCTGGCAGGCGTTGGTCCCGCCGATATACCGGTAAAGGGGCATGTAGAGGAGATCGGCGGCGGCACGGGCCACGGCCAGGGAGACGCCCAGGATCGCGTTGGCTCCCAGCTTTTTCTTGTTGGGGGTTCCGTCCAGTTCGATAAGGGTCCTGTCAACGCCGCGCTGGTCCGTGACGTCCATCCCCGCGACGGCGGGCGCGATAACCTGATTGACGTTCCGCACGGCCCTTTCCACGCCCTTTCCGGAATACCGTTTGCGCGCCTTGTCCCGCAGTTCAACGGCCTCGTGTTTTCCTGTGGAGGCGCCGGACGGCACTGCGGCGCGGCCGAAACCGCCGTCCTCCAGCATCACTTCCACCTCCACGGTGGGGTTTCCCCTGGAGTCCAGAATTTCCCGCGCAATGATCGATTCTATTTTTTCCATTGTGCCCTCCTCCTGCAGTATTGAATGTTTACGGTTCGGATGGCAAAATCCTTTTTCAATGCATCCGGCAGGCAGCCCGGCGACCTGCGACGGATCCTCCCGAGACTATAGGGAATCCATCCCTTCCTGACAAGCCAAAATCCATCGTGCAGCGGATTTGGAGATATCGACACGGCGGGTCATGGGCGCGCCATTGGGCGGGAATTTTTTCAGGGAAGCCCCCGGGTTCTCCCTGATGGGATGTGAAGGGCGGGAAGGACCTGCGGTTGTCGGATAATGAGGGGCGGACGGGTTTTCCGGACGCGACTTGCCGGGAGGGCGCCGTCTTTTCGTGACTTATCTTTGGGGGAACCCCCGGCCCGACGGAGTCGGGAACGGGGAGGGGGCAGTGTCCCCCGGGGGTAAGTCACAGAAAAGACCAGCCCGGGAGGTCCGGAGCGGAAGGAAAGCGCGGCCGTCCCGAATGGATCTCCGTGAGAACGGGAAGGAATATGGGGTTTCCCGCCTGGAGAGGGACGGGACTCGGAGAAGATGATACCGGCATATCC
>CAZCVB010000286.1:0-3094 GCA_964501805.1 uncultured Desulfobacteraceae bacterium
AACTCTCGAATTCCCTTCCCGCCGTGACCCTTGAACGGCTTGACCCCGCACTGGGCGGCGCCCTTCTCGGCCTCGACCGGAATATGGCCGGCGTGGCGGAGGAGGTTTCAAGGGTCCTCCGGAAAATCGAATCCGGCGGGAACATCCCGATCCTGCTTACGCGCGGCGGAAACCCGGAAAAGCTCACCTATCGGGTTAAATGACGGCGGGAAAACATCGGGAAACGGGTTCGGAAATCACGGGCGTCCCCGTGAACGGCCGTCATAAAAACAACTCCCCGTCCCCCGGAATCGGGGAACGGGGAGCCGGGAAATGGAGGAACGATGAGAAGGCCGGGGCCTATTTCCTTTTTGGAATCACCTCGGGCGGCTTGCTGGCATTGCCCGTGGCATTGGGATAATAGGTATGCCGGTAAACCGGTTTCCCGGTTTTGAGGCTCTCGAGTGCTTCCTTCATAAAGGCATTGAATTTCGGTTTCATGTCGTATGCGCCATGCCACCAGGCATAATCCGGCCCGGCCATGGCGGTCCCCATCCTTTTCCGCCTTCCTTCGTGATGCCACAGCTCATAAAAATGGAACTCCACATCCTCATCAAAGAACTTTGATTTGTCCAGAAGCCCCTTGGCATAGAGCTCTCCCAGTATCTTTTTGGCCGGCTTGAAGTAATTCTCGTTATACTCCTGCACATTCTTGTCCAGCCGGATATAATGATTTTCCACCCACAGTTTGCTGTGACACTGAAGGCAGACGGCCTGCATCTTCTCCCGCTCCACCTTCCAGTTTGTCTTGGCGGGAAACGGCTTGAAATTTTCCGGGCGCACGGTCAGCGGCGCCTGAAGTTCCCACGACAGCCGTTCGGTCACATCGTGCGAGGTAAGGACCGTGCCCGCGCCGGACATGTGACAGGACGCGCACGTGGGCCCGCGATAATCGACGCCCGGCGTCCATGTCCCGGGGGCGGCGTTCCAGTTGTATTCGCCGCTGTAGGCGGTATAGATATCCCCGTGCTTGGACTCCATGAAGATCTCGATCTGGGGATGGTCGGGGCCCAGATGACACTGGCCGCATGCCTCCGGCTTCCTGGCCTCGGCCACGGAGAAGCGGTGGCGGGTATGGCACGCACTGCACGATCCCTTGCTGCCGTCCGGATTGATCCGTCCCACTCCCACACTGGGCCAGCTGTCGGGGGTCATCTTCCCGTCCTTCATCTTAACGATGGTGCCGTGACAGTGATAACAACCCGTGGTCCGCTCATTGTCGCTGTTCATCCCCTTGTTCATCCATGGGTCCACTTTCCATACGATCTCAAGGGTGTTGGCATGCTTGCTCACGCTGTACTGCTTTGCCTCGTCGGGATGACAGCGGGAGCAGTCTTTCGGGGTTACCAGCGCGGAGATGGGCACCTTGTACTCCGGGGTGCCGTATTTCAGGTCCGAGCGCTCATACTGCTTGTAGTGCTCCCGGCTCACATCCACGTCGAACTCCTCGGCCTTGTGACAATCGAGGCACGTGATATTGGCGGAGGCATGGCGGCTGTGGGCCCAGTCGGCGAAGATGCCGGGGCTCTCTCTCTTGTGGCACTCGATACAGGCGACGGCCTCCTTCGGCATGCTCCTTTCGATCCTGAATTCCTTCTGTTTTGCCTGGTTCGGGGCGGTTCCCGCACTGGCGACAATAGACCCCGCCGCCAGCAGGCCTCCGAGACCACACATCAGAGCGACGACAAACAAGCACCTTTTCATCGTTGACCCCCTTCCATCAAGATTGACACAGATCCGTAAAAAAGTTCAATATCTTCCCGCCGGGGCGGGTTCATCTTCGGTCACCGGTATGTACCGGCCGCTCCGCCGCTGCGGTTAAAGGCCGAGCCCCCTGTAGGTATCCCTGTACTGTTTATACTGGTAGCGGGTCCGGGGGTTATGAACCAGGTTCCGGTGGCAATCGACACAGCGTTTTTCATAGCCGGGCCTCGCATAGATCACATCCCGGTGAGCCAGCATGGCCCCGCGTTTATTGGGAATATAAAGAAGATTCCGGTGGCATTTCTGGCATTGCTCGTTCCTGAAGGAGGCGTAGGCAACGGCACGCTGTTCCTGATGATCATACTCCCCGCCCATGAAGTGAACAATGATGTCTTTTATGCCATGGGCCGTCTTGGCATAGAAAAAATTGAAGGTATCGTGGGGAGCCGGAAGATGACAGTCCATACAGTCGGCGACGAATCCCTGCTCATTATTGACATGTGTGGAGGTCTTCCATGTCTGGTAGGCAAACTGAATTTCATGGCAGGATGCACAAAACTGAGGGGTGGATGTCCGCACCATGGTAAAATAGGAAATGCTGAAGAGAGGAAAGGCGATAACGATACCGATGACGATATAAACAGCGGGTTTGAGGATTCTTTTCCATGCAGGCCTTTTACCGCCGGTGACCCCGCTCACTGTTTTCATACCGCCTCCAGACACCGTTGATATATCAGAAAACGGGTTTCTTCCCTTCTCATTCCAGTTTCAAAAACAGTCGGAACATCCCGAGTTGACGGCATTGTAAAAAACCCGCTTCCCGCGTCGCGCCACCTCTTACGGCGCACGGCAGGGTATGCCGCACTTCTGAAGGTCCGCACGCGCCCTGATTACGGGGCAACAGACCGTCCGGTCATGGATAAGGAAAGAAAAGGCGAAAAAGAAAATATATTTGTTTAAATATGCCATTCTTTGGACCGCAAAATCAAGTATTATTTTGATTGTGCGGCAATCCCTCTGTGGCGAAACAATCTCCATTTGGTTTTCCTATGGGAATCCGCTATGATAAACTGGTTTCTGAACCATCGATTTCCGCTAAGTTCTCCGGCACGGGGCTCGGCCTTGCCATTTGCAAGGGGATCATAGACGCGCACCAAGGGAAAATCTGGGCGGAAAGCCGGGAGGGAGAAGGGAGCACGTTCTATTTTACCCTCCCAAAGGGAGAGGAATAACCTCGGGGCCGGGCCGGAAAATGCTTTTTGACTTGACTTACGAAACCCGTTTCTATAACTTTACATGTTTATTTTTTCATGGTTCATTGACCCTTGGATTCCGCCGGAACATGAAGGCC
>CAZCVB010000287.1:0-3090 GCA_964501805.1 uncultured Desulfobacteraceae bacterium
CGCCGGTTTCAGCCTAAATCGTCAAAATTCATATACTGCACTGTACCGTCTTCCTTTATAGTGACCATAATATATTTATAATTGTTCTTAAATAGGACAAAATCGGCCTCGATCTTAATAAAACATGAACCGCCGATACTGGAGATCTGATACTGAAGCCGAGTACTGGGCTTCAGGGTCAGATGCAGGGCCTCATTGATCCGCGCCACGGCATCGGCCGGCTCCGTGTGGCCGTCCGTATACACCTGATATGTCAGGGTTGGCTGATCCTGCTTCGGGAAAAAATCGTTATGCTCCAGGTAGTAAAGGATCTCACCGTCGGTGATCTGTTTCATCATGACCACCGCCTCCGAGCCCCAGGCCCGCTGGCGATAGGTGTTGTACAGGGGGATCGCCGTGCCGGCGAGGATACCGATAATGGCCAGGGTGATCATCAATTCGATCAGGGTGAACCCGCGTTCTCTCCTCATGAGGGCTCACCTCCGGACGGCCGGGAATATTTCACACCTTTCGGCGTCAGGGTAATGCTCATCCCCCCTTTTCTTACCGAACTGACAGACAGTTCATAACCCACGCTGGGACTGCGAACATAGGTCAACCTGTCCAGGATATGGGCCTGGTCTTTCCTCATGGCCAGATACTTGGGTACCAGGTCCGTCAACCTTTCGGGATATTGGTTTCCTTTATAATGCGCGTACCGCTTCAACGCGCCGTCCACCAGGAAAAGGAGGACGCGGTCGGCCTTTTCCCTTTCCAGTCTCACCCCCGAAGACTTCGGCGGACTCTGTCCTCCGAAAATAATAACGCCCCACATCACCGCGATCAGGGTCAACGCGACCAGGAGAAAAAACTGAAAGGGCCCCCACCGGTTTTTCTTTTTCCCGCGTTTCGCCGCCGCTTTTTTACGTTTCTCGGAAAGTCCGTCCCCCACGGCGGATACCGACTGGAGCATGGCGCACTGGAAACAGGTATACACCCCCGGATCGGTCTCTTCCGCGCAGTCCGCGCACAGCGGCTTGTTGCAGCTGGAACAGATATGTACGGCCCTTCGATCCGGATGGTTTTTACATTGCATGAGGAATCAACAACTCCGGGATAGGGTTTTTGATGACATTCCTTACAACCTTGCCGTCTGAGTCCCGTCGGTTCGGGGAAAAAGACCGCGCCCGCCGAAAAATCCCGAAAGGCCTGCAGCGGTCCGATCCGCCTTCATCCTCATCCGCCGTTCGGCTTCAGATCGTTCCGGCAATAGGGGCAGACCACCCATTCCGGCTGAACAATCCGGTTACACGATCCGCAGGTGGGGACCAGCGGGTGCTTGCAGAATGGACAGTCCTTGAAATCAAGGCTCACCGCCTTTCCGCAGTTGGAGCAGATGGTGGTGAGCTCCTCTTTCTGATAGACCGCTCTCAGGACCTCTTCGATGGTGGTGATCCCCTCGCGGATTTTCTGGAGACCGCTGTAGCCCAGGGTGGTCATCCCCGTGGCCATGGCCGCTTCCCGCAGGGCGTCTGCACTGGCGCCGGCCTGGATCAATTCCCTCACCTTGTAGCCGAGGATCATGATTTCCTCAATGGCCGTCCGCCCCTTGAACCCCGTATTATTGCACTTGGGACATCCAGCGCCCCTGTAGAACTTGAACGGGAGATCCTCCTGCCGCATGCTGATCCTGGAAAGGAGTTCCGGATTCGGGATATACTCCTCCTTGCAATCGGGGCAGATCACCCGTACCAGCCGCTGCGCGATCACCCCCACGAGAGAAGATGAAATCATGAACGGCGGGATCCCGATATCGATGAGACGCGTCACGGCGGACGCCGCGTCGTTGGTGTGAAGGGTGGCCAGGACCAGGTGCCCGGTCAGGGAAGACTGAAGCGCGATTTCCGCGGTCTCCTGGTCCCGGATCTCGCCGATCATCAGCACGTTCGGGTCCTGCCGCAGAATGGAACGGAGGATGAACGGAAAGGTCAGCCCCACCTTCTCGTTTATCTGCACCTGGTTGATGCCCGGCAGTTCGTACTCCACCGGATCCTCCACGGTGATCAGGTTCACTTCGTCCGACCGGATTTCGCTCAGGCAGGCATAAAGGGTGGATGTCTTCCCGCTTCCGGTGGGGCCCGTGATCAGGATCATGCCCTGGGGACGCCGGATAAACCGTCTCAGGATCGCCAGGTTTTCCTTTCCGAACCCGATATCGCCCAGAGATCTGAACGCCTCCTGCTTGTTCAGGATACGGATAACGGCCTTTTCCCCGTAAAACGTCGGCAACGTGGACACCCGAAGGTCGGCGGAAAAATTCTTGGCCTTGACCTTGATCCGGCCGTCCTGGGGAAGCCGCCGTTCGGCGATATCCATGCCTCCCAGCACCTTGATGCGGGAGATGATGATCGGCTGGGTCCACTTCGGCAGTTTTATGGATTCCTGCAACACCCCGTCAATGCGGTTCCGCACCCGGACGTGGTTTTCCTGGGCCTCGATATGAACATCGCTGGCGCCCTTTTGAATGGCGTTGCGAATAATCAGGTCCACCATCTTGACAAACGGTGAATCCTGGAGGTTGTCCAGTTCCGTCTCGGCCTCGACTTCCTCTTCCTCGGGGTAAAACTCCAGCAGTTCTTCACGGGCCAGTTCATCGGTGACGTCGGTGATGGATTTTTCCGGGTGATAGTGTTTTTGAAGACGGTCAAGGATCTGGGTCGCCGTGGAGATGGCGGGCTGGATGTTGAATCCGGTGATAAAACGGATCTCCTTCATCATGTTGAGATCCAGCGGATCCGCCATGGAGACATGAAGAAGATTTCCCTGTTTTTCTATGGGAATACAGATAAACTTCCGGCAGACCTCCTCGGGGATGGCTTCGATGACCCCGCCCGTGATTTCGTAGTCCGACAGATCGATGAACGGCACCTTGAGCTGCATGGCCAGGGCGAACGCCATCTCGTCTTCCGAGATCATTTCCCGTTCCACCAGCACCTGTCCCAGCCGCCTGCCCGTTCCTTTCTGGGCATCCAGCGCCTCCTTCAGTCTGTCCCGCGTCAAAAGCCCGGTCTCGACGAGCAGTTCACCAAGCCTTCGGCGGTCGACAAAGGT